>JAGREB010000396.1 GCA_020446775.1 Paracoccaceae bacterium | reverse complement strand
CGAGATCGAACGCGCGATCCAGGAAATGAACGGGTTGCTGTCATCGATCAGCCAGCTCAACGACCAAATCGCGGTCAACGGCGCGACACAGCGCCAAACCGAGGATCTGGAAGACAAGCGCGACGTCGCGCTCAACAAGTTGTCCGATCTGATCGACGTTCAATACTTCTTCAATTCGAACGGCGCCGTGACGGTATTCACCTCCGACGGAACCACGCTGGTCGACAGTTCCCCGGTTCAGATGAGCCACGTCGCGTTGTCGCTTGTCGACGCCGCGCACTCCTACGCCGGCGGCGACTTCAACGGCATTTTTGCCGGTATGCGCGACATCACGAATTCGATCCGTTCGGGCAAGCTCAAATCCTTGATCGAAATGCGCGACAAGACGCTGCCCGACACCCAGGCGCAGTTGGACGAATTGAGCCGCAACCTGATCGAAGAAATCAACCTGGTCCATAACCGCGGCACCTCGTACCCGACGATGGTTTCCAATACCACCGGTTCGCGGACGTTCCTTGACGCGACCAATCAGACGGTCACGTTCTCGGGCGGCCAGACCAATGTCGTGATCTACGATGCAAACGGCGCGGAGCGGTTCTCGAGCCGCGTTCTCGATCCGACCGGCATCAATTTCGCGAACGGCGGTACCGTCGCCACGATGGCCGGGAACATTCAGACCTGGATCCAAGGCCTCGACCCGCAACTCGCGAACGCGACGGTGTCCGTCAACTCCTCGGGCAAGCTCGCGATCAGCCTCGGCACCGACAATTTCGGCATCGCCTTCCGCGACGAAGCCACCGCGGTCAAAGGGAGTGCGCAGCAGGATGTGACCGTCGCGGTCGATCTCGATGGCGACGGCACCAACGATCAGACCTACGCGGGATTCTCGAACTTCTTCGGGTTGAACGATTACTTCGTGACCGACCCGAAACTCCAGCAATGGGATTCGGACTTCAAACCGTCCAATTTCACGCTCGGCGTCACGGCGGCGCGGACGATCAACTTCGCCGACGAAACATCGACCGGCGGCATTGTCGGGGGCTCGATCACCGTCAATCCGGGAGATACGCTCGAGCAAATTCGTGACGCGATTAACCAGAACACGACGCTTCAGGGCCGCGTGACCGCGGAAGTCGTGCCGGAAGGCAACGGCAAAAAGCTTCGCATCCAACATGTCCTGGGTGAACAGCTGGTCGTGACGCAAACCGGCGGCACGGACGCCATTACCGCGCTGGGTCTCGATTTTTCCGAGAACGGATATGCGACCAAAATGCGCGTGAGCGACACGCTGGTGTCGGACCCCTCGCGGATCAGCCGCGGTCAAGTTCAATTCGACCAGATTACGGGGCAATACCTGCTGTCGCCCGGCGACAACGAGGTCGCGTCGCAAATGGCGAACATGCTGAGCGGTCAAGTGTCCTTCAAAGCCGCGGGTTCGCTGACGGCCGGAAACGTCACGTTTTCGGAATACTCGGCATCGATTGTTTCCTATAGCTCGACCCAGGCCGCGAGCATTCAGACCGATTATGAGTTTCAAACCGAGATCAAGACGTCGCTTGAACTGAAACATGCGAGTTTGTCGGGTGTGAACTTGGACGAAGAAATGTCCAGCTTGCTGGTGTTTCAGCAGACTTACGCGGCGTCGGCGCGGGTGATTTCGACGACTCAGCAACTGTTCGACATTCTCAACAACTTGATTACGTAAGCGTAGGGCCAGGAGGCGGCCATGGTGACCAGAATTGCAACATTCGCCAACCAGCAAGCGCTGATCCAGCGCATGCTCGACGTGCAACGGCGCGTCTACGACGGGCAAACCCAGGTCGGCACGGAAAAGAAATCGCAAGACTACTTGGGAATCGCGTCCGATTCGTTCCGCTTGATCAACATCGAGAACGAAAAGCGCCGGCTGGACCGCTTCATTGCCAACAACACCTCGGCCGAAGTCAATCTATCGGCCATGACACAGGCCGTCACAACGGTTGACGACGGCGTGCGCGAATTCCGCCAGTTGTTGATCGGATTCACCGGCCGCGATTTGACGGATCAATCGCCGCAGGACGTTTCGGCGGTGAAGGACATCCAGGAACGGGCGTTCGCGTTGCTCAACGACATGGAATTCTTCCTCAACCTCAAGGTTGATGGAAAATACCTGTTCGGCGGCGGCAAAACGGATCTACCTCCTGTCAGCGTTCCCTACGATAACGTGACAGAGTTCCAGGCCGACTACGACGGTATTAACACGACCTATCCGACGACCCGCGCCGCTCAGCTGGCCGACATGCAGTTTCCGGGCGTTTCGGTCACGGGCTACACCCAACTCACCTACGGCACGCCTTCGATCAATATTTCGCAGGCGAATGCGGCCGCCAATACGTTCCAGAGTGCGTTGATCAACGAAAACTCGTTCGGCGATTTGACGTTCGCCAACTCCGGCTCGAACGGAACGATGACGTCGAGCGTTCCCGGGGCGTTTACCAATCTCGAGGTCGGGCAAACGTTCTTGTTGAACGGCACGGCGACCGGCCAAGGGGCCGCGGCGCTCGACAACAATGGCGTCTACACGATTACGGCGATCTCGAGCGACGGCCGCACCATTACCGTCGATCAGACATTTGCCTCTGCGGGTTCGGCAACCGCGGCCGCGAACGCCGTGGAGGTGCGCTTGGTGCCCCCGAACGGCACGTCGATCGCGATTTCGGGTTCTGGCAACAACAATGACGGCCTTTATACCGTCCGCTGGCCGACCAACGCCGAATTGGCGGCGGCGCCATTCAACGCCGGCGCAGGCTTTAGCATGAACGCGGTCGCGCCTGACGTCGTCGATGGCGATGTGCTGTTCTTTAGCGGCCAAGTCACCAACACCGGCGCCGAAACGGTCGATTTCGCGACGCGCCCGTACTATCGCGGCGACCGTCTCGAACTCGAACACCGCGTTAGCGAAACCCGCGCGGTCAAGTTCGGCGTAAACGGCCTCGATCCGGCGTTCGAGAAAGCGATCCGCGCACTCGGACAAATTGTCCAAGGTGATCTGATCAACAATCAGCAGCGGGCGGTCGACGCGCTGACCTTGATCAACGACGCGATCGAACATTCGCCGCTGTCGAGCGAGAAGCCCGGCGACTTGCAGGACATTCTCAACCGTTTGGGGATCAACCAGAAGGTCATCGCCGACGCCAAAGAGGACCAAAAGCAGTTCACGGCCTTCCTCGATTTGCGCCAGATCGACATCGAAAACGTCGACCCGACCGAAGCGGCCGTTAAATTGAACGACGATGTCAATGCGTTGAATATCTCGTTCGCGACACTGTCGAAGATTCAGCAGTTGTCGCTGGTGAACTTCCTTTAGTTCACCCGGGAGCAAGCTTCGCCCATAAATCGCGGTAGGCGGCTTCGACGGCGCGGGCGTACTGGACCGCGTCGCACAATCGCGATGCGGCGACTTTCGGCCGCAACGTATTTCGCAAAATCGCAAGTTCGGATCGGTCGCGGGCAATCTGCGACGCCTTGTCGATGAATTCGCGGTCCGACGTCGCGACGAAATCCGGCAGACCCGCCGACGCCAATAAGCTGGCGCCGACGCGAGAGGCATGGCTGTGGCCGCAAAGCGTGATGACGGGAACGCCCATCCACAACGCCTCGCAAGTCGTCGTGGTGCCGTTGTACGGAAAAGTATCGAGCGCCACATCGATCGAAGCGTAGGCGGACAGGTGATCCTGATCGCTTGAATGCCAACCCGACATCGAGATGCGGTCGGGATCGATGCCATGGCTTTGGAACCGCGCGGCAATCATCGCTTGCGTTTCCGCCTCACCCAACGCCTTCGCTTTGATGATCAACCGGCTGCCGGAAACTGCGGCCAACGCCCCGGCCCACAAAGCGAGGGTGTGTTCGCAAATCTTCGCGAGCTTGTTGAATGAACCGAATTGAACCGGTCGATCGTCCAAATCCGGCATGGGAGCGACAGGCGGCGCATGATCGAGCGGGCGATAACAATGCATGGCCGGCAAGCGAATGAGCGGTTCGGTTGCACCCGCATCCGCGCTTCCTTCAGGGTCGGTGATCGCATCGACCAGACGCGCGTCGAAATGCGCCATCCCGGTCGTGGCCGGGTAGCCCAACATCGTGACTTGGACAGGCGCGGGTCGCAGCGCGAATACGTCGAGGCGATTTCCCATGGTGTGGCCTGACAGGTCGACCAGGACGTCGATACGTTCCCCGGCGATGAGACCGGCTGCCTGTTCGGCGGACAAGCCCTGGATCGACCGCCACCCAATCGCGTGAGAACGCAACCTCGCCGTGACATCGTCTTCAAACGATCCGTTGGAGAAACAAATGCACTGGACTTGCGTTGCATCATGCGCGGCCAGCAATGGCTCGAAGAAAAAACTGACCGAGTGACGTCTGAAATCGGCCGACACATAGCCGATCCGCAACGGGCGGTGCGGCGTGGCATCCGCAGGCCGCGGGCGCGCGGGCACTTTGATGGCGGCCGCCCAGCGCTTATGCGCCGCGCCAATCTCGGCACTCGAATCAGAGTCATAAACCATTGAAAAAAATAAATTATCTGCCGCATCGCGATGCTGGGGATCGACTTTGAGAACGGCCGCGAAGCTTGCCCGGCCGGCATCCAATTGACCGCGCTCGATTTGCGTAACGCCAAGATTAAGCCGGGCCGCCAGATTTTCAGGATCGCACGCGAGCGCGTTTTCATAAGCGGCGGCGGCCGCACTGAAACGCCCCTGCCCGGCCAACGTCGCACCCAGATTGTTGTGTGCCGGGGAAAAATTGGGGAACTGATCCACGGCGGTCTTGAAGGCCGCAATGGCGTCGTCCACGAAACCTAGGCGATCAAGAACATTGCCAAGACTGTTCCACGCCACGGGGTAAGGATTCTGGCGCGCTACGGCCGCACGGTAACACTCGGCCGCCGCATCGAATTGGCCGAGACGCTCCAGGACCAATCCGCGATTGAAATGGGCTGCGGCCGCATCGGGGTTCGCTGCAATAGCTTCACACAATGCCGCGTCTGCTTCGGCATCGCGCCCGAGATCGAACAACGTGCGGCCCTTGATCAAGAGGGCGTGGGCATGGCGCGGTTCGCGCACAAGCAAACGGTCGCAGTATGTCAACGCACCGGGGAGGTCGCGCGCTTCGTACCGCAGCGACGCTGCAAATTGCAAAGCCGCCGTGGGAGGGTTCTGTTCCGCGACAATTTCGGCAACGATGCGCCAGGCTTCATCGTCGAGTTGGCTGTTATAGTACTTCATCGCCAACTCGAGGCGCGGATCGGCCCGCCCGGTCATAGCGTCTTCACCAGCACGCCTTGGATCGAATCTTCGGGACGTAACTCGGGCGGCGCCATTCGCTCGAACGTTTCGGGCCCTGCGCACCAATTGCGCCAAACGTCACGGTAGGCGGATTCGAGGGTCCGCGTGAATCCGATTTCGTCGCGAAGCGGCGAGCGTGCCATGATATCGCGAAGCTTCGGCCGGATCTCGGCAAGACGCGCCGGATCGCGGCCGAACGCAACAGCCTTGGCGACATAGTCGTCGACCGAATGCGCCGCGAATTCGTCGGCCAGGCCCAGCGCCGTCAACAAACTGAGGCCGACGCGCGAGCTGTGCCGCGTGCCTGCCAAGGTCAGGAACGGCACGCCCATCCATGCCGCTTCGCAGCTGGTCGTTGTGCCATTGTACGGAAACGTATCGAGCGCCAGGTCGACGAGCGCATATTGATTGAGATGATCCTGAACCGACGGCACGAATGATTCCATTTCGATTCGGTTCGGGTCGATTCCGTGGCGCGCAAAATCGTCGCGGATTCGTTGCCTGACCGATTCATCGCGTAGTTGTTTGCATTTTATATAAAAGCGCGAGTCCGGAACCGACGACAGGATCGCACTCCATGCCGCGATGGTCCCATCGTTGACCTTTGGCAATACGTTGAACGACGCATAGGTGACGTATTTTCGCTCGATATGAGGCGCCGGTGCGACGTCGGGCGCCCGGCCATGGGGCCGATAACAATGGAAGCAATCGCGCAACCGGATTAGTTGTTCCGTGCACCGTTTTTCGGCGTCCCCGGGCGGGTCCGCGCGCGCATCCGAAATGCGATACCCGACGGCCGGCACGGCACTGGTATCGGGATATCCAAGATAATTGATTTGGATCGGCGCCGCGCCCTTGGCACAGACCGGAAGCCGGTTGCCCGACGTGTGTCCGCCCAGGTCGACAAGGATATCGACGCCATCGGCCCTGATCCGTTCGACAAACGCCTCGTCGGTCAACCCGACGGTTTCGACCCACCGGTCTGCGGCCTTGCGGAAGGCATCGGTGACGGAATCCTGGCGGGTGGTATTGGAGTAAAGCACGATTTCGAACTTGGTGCGGTCGTGCTTCTCGAGCAGCGCTTCGAAAAAATACGCCACGGAATGCGCGCGAAAATCGGGCGACAAATAGGCCAGCACGAGTTTGCGGCCGGGGTCGCGCGCGTTCCGGTGTGGATGCGCGCGATCAACTTCGGATGTCGCAAAACGCCGGCCGTATTCGAGGTGAATATTAAGGATCGTCGCTTCATCCAGGTCCGGTTCGTACAAGCTTGCGAACACGTAATTGGAATAGAAGATGGGTGCCGAAAGTGAGTTCACATCGGCCGCCGCTTTCATGGCTGCGCGCGCCTGCGAGATAAAATGCTGGTCGAGGAGAAGCACACCCAACGTGTTGTGCGCCATGGCGTTCTTGGGGTCGCGGGCGATGACGTCGCGGACCTCCTTTTCGGCCTCGGCAAGGCGTTGATCTTCGAGGAGCGTGACGGACAATCCGTAGCGCGCAAAGACGTTGTCGGGATTGCGCGCCAGGACACGGCGATAGATCACGATCGCCTCGTCGGCTTGTCCCAGCAAGTAATGGGCCACGCCAAGGTTACACATCGCTTCGTCGTATTCTGGATCGCGGGCGACCGCGACGCTCAAGGCAACCACGGCGTCTTGAAACTTGAACATACGCAACAGAAGCGCGCCAAGATTGTTCGCGATAATCGCGTGCTCGGGCCGTAATTCGTGGGCTTTCCGGAAGTGCGGCTCGGCGTCTTCGAGTTTGTTTTTGACGGCCAGCGCTAGTCCAAGATTGTTGTGCGCTTCGGCGACCTCCGGACCAGCCGCGACTGCGCGCCGCAGCACTTCGATAGCTTCGTCGTAACGCTCCGCAACGCGGAGGGCGTTCCCGTATGCGTTCAAAACGCCGGCGTGGCCCGGATGGGCGGCTACAAGGCGCTCGAGTATTTCGAGCGCTTCCGCAGATTCATCGCTGTCCCGTAATGCGTTGGCAAGATTGACCTGCGCGTCGATATACTTTGGATTGGCGTTTGCGGCCCCGCGATATGAGGCGATTGCGTCATCGTGGCGGTTCAAGCCCGACAGGACATTCCCGAGATTGTTGAGCGCCGTTGGGTCATTTGGCGAAAGCACGAGGGCTTTGCGGTAGGAAGCCTCGGCGGCGGCTAGGTCGCCTGTCTCACGATACGCAACGCCAAGATTGACCCACGCGTCGGCGCTGGCATCGTCGAGCGCCACGGCATCCTTCAAGGCCGAAACCGCATCGGCCGGCCGCCGGGCCTTAAGCAATAGAGTACCAAGAACCTGCGCGGAGCGCGCCGAAGTGCGGTCGAACGCAAACGCCATTTTCGCACCGGCGATGGCGTCATCGATCCTGCCCATTTTCTGGAGAATCAAAGCTCTCTCGATCAGGGCCATTGTCTGGCCGGGCGCTGACTGGAGAAATGCTTCGACAATCGAGAGCGCGGCGGCAAAGTCGCCGCTTTCCGCAACGGTCTTGGCTTGATTGCACGCGTAAAGCGCTTCGCGTGGCGCAAGCTCGCGCGCGCGCGCGAATGCCGCGACGGCATCCTGGAGCTGGCCGCGCCGCTGGTTGATCAATCCCAGAAGATTATAGGCCTCGGCGTCGCCGGAATGGCGGGCGAGATGCGTGTCGACGAGGAGCGCCGCGCCGTCGGTATCGCCAGCCTCCAAGAGCCGCAGCGCGTTGTGAAGCAACACGGCGGTTCCGGACTGCGAATTCATTGTACCAGGAGTCTAGCGGAACCTTCGGCGTGAACTGCGCGAGGCACTATTCACGCGGATTCAGCGCGGCCGGCTTCGGGCTGAGCGGCGCCGGCCACACCGGTTTGCGCGGTGGCCGGGTTGGTCCTCAAACCGGCGGCAAGGTTACGATTGATGGTGATCAGAATATCGAGATCTTTGGGGTCGCTGGACCGCATGGCCTTAGTCGTCTGCTTATCGACGAAGATGCTCAGGCTCATGACGTTCGCCTTGATCTCAGGCGGCAACTGGTTGGCGGGCTCGGTCAAATCGGCCTGAATAATCGTCCACAGCAAGTGATTGAAACGCAGCGCCTTGGCGTATTCTTCGATGTCCTTGGATTTCCCTTTGGCGTCCTCCAACAAAACGGCGGCCTTCGTGAAGGCCATCGCCTCGATTTCACGCGGCGAGAGGTTGCGCTTTTGCTGTTGTTGGTAGGCTGCAATCTTATCTTTTGACATTTGCCAAGGCCTCCGCCTCAAACTTAATCAGCTGGCGGCACAGCTTCAATGCTCGATAATGGTCGCCGGCCAGGATGTGCTTGGACATCTCGACCATGAGATCAATCGCGCGTGGATCCAACGGCATTACAATCATTTGTCTCATTAAAATGAAGTAAATGCCATGGTAATCTTTCTCCGCGGCGGGATTGACGTACATATTCAAAATGACGTTGTAGAGCTTCTTGCCGTACGTATCCGCCTTGTCCTCGGTGATGATATCTTTCTCGCGAACCACCGGTACCCGGTTGAGAACGACGAATTCGGTCTTGGCGGGGCCGTTGGCGATCACGGCGGTCCCGATCAAAACTTTTTCGTTCGGCTTGAGTGTAAGTTTAAGCGGCATAGCGATCCATCGGCCACAAACGGCGTCCCGTTAAGGACATGAAGGCAGCGTATTTACGCGAGCGCCTCGAACCGTTCAATGGCCCCACCGTAACTTGCCTCAAGCGCACGCTTGGGCGAATCGAATTAAAAACACGCATTTGCGCCGCCGCGGCCGATTGATTAGCCGAACAGCCTGAGAATCGCTTGCTCGGATTGCTGCGCGATCGACAACGACACCGTTCCCAACTGCTGGCGCGTTTGCAGCGACA
>JAGREB010000395.1 GCA_020446775.1 Paracoccaceae bacterium | reverse complement strand
TCGGCCGCGCCCACCACCGCGTGATTTATTTCGTCGGCCGCCATCCCGGCACCACCGTGAGTTACCTGCTGGAGATTCTGGGCATCACCAAGCAAAGTCTGTCGCGCGTCTTGAGCCAATTGGTGCGCGAGGGACAAATCGTGCAAAAGCACGGCACACAGGATCGCCGACAACGATTGCTGTACTTGACCGAGAAAGGCGCGGCGCTCGAACGCGACCTGACGGCCGAACAGCGCACCCGGATCGCGGCGGCTTTTCGCGATGCCGGCGCGGGCGCGGTCGAGGGTTTCCGCAAGGTCATGCTCGGCATCATGAACGAACCGGCGCGCAACCGGTTCAAGGCGGCGCACAGATCATGACGGCAACCGGAGCGCCGCTTAAGCAAGACCGCGCTGACGACCGCGCCAGCGACCGCGCCAAAGACCGCGCCTCGGTGCAGGCCTATCCCCACCACGTCCTGGTGGTGGATGACGATCCGCGTTTGTGCAAACTGATCTCGAAGTTCCTCACCGGCCAAGGCTTGATGGTGACGACCGCCGAAAATGCCGGCGAAGCGCGCCGCCAACTCGAAAGCCTGAAGTTCGAACTGCTGGTGGTCGACCGCATGATGCCCGGCGAGGACGGGATCTCATTGATCCGCTCGGTACGCGAAAGCAGCAATGTGCCGATCCTGATGCTGACCGCCATGGGCGAACCGGCACAACGCATCGAAGGACTTGAGCATGGCGCCGACGATTACATGGCCAAGCCGTTCGAGCCGCGCGAGCTACTGCTGCGTATCAACGCAATCCTGCGGCGTGCTCCGGCAGCGGACGAACCGCCGCGCCACGAATTACGCTTCGGCGACTGCCGGTACGACATTGTCCGCCATCGCCTCAGCCGCAACGGCGAAGCGGTTCCGTTGACGGCCGGTGAAGCGCAGTTGTTGGCCGTGCTGGCCGAACACGCCAACGAACCGGTCGACCGGGCGGCGCTGGGGTCCCATCCGGACGCCGAGACCAATCCACGCACCATCGATGTGCAGATCACGCGCTTGCGCCGCAAAATTGAAGCGGACTCGCGCCAGCCGCGTTACCTGCAAACCGTGCGCGGCACGGGTTATTTGTTGAGGACCGACTGAGATGCCCGACGACAGCGCAGCATCGTCCGCGCCGAAGGCGACAGCGCAAGCGCCGAACTCCACATCAGTCGCGCCGTCATCCGCGCCATCACCCGAGCAACATTCCCTGCGCGCCGCACTCGATTTCCAGCGCTATCTGCCGCGCACACTGAAAGCGCGCACGACCTTGCTGATCGTCGTGCCGATGCTGATCGTGCAAATCACTTCGACGTTCCTGTTCTACGACAATCACTGGGACGCATTGTCACGGCGGATGTCGGCGACCCTTGCCGGGGATATATCGGCGATCGCCGCGCATATTCACGACTATCCGGGCGATGAAGACCTCGCCTGGATTACCGAGTCCGCGCGCTCATCGATGGAACTGGAGATCGCGCTCGAGTCCGGCGCGAAATTGACTGCCGCCGCAGTCACGGAAGATACGCCGACGCGCGACCCGCTGTTGGTCGCGCTTTCATCGGCCTTGAAACGCGCCGTCCGTGTCGACATGAACGCGAAGCGCGTCGACAAAATGATCGTGATTGACGTGCAGCTCGACCGTGGCGTTCTGCACGTGATGGCGCCGCGGTCGCGGCTATTCAGTTCGACGACCTATGTGTTCGTGATCTGGATGGTCGGCTCGTCGCTGCTGTTGTTCGGCCTGGCCACCGTCTTCATGCACAATCAGGTGCGCAGCATTCGCAGGCTTGCGCAAAACGTCGACGCCTTTGGCAAGGGCCGCGACGTGCCCGATATTCCGCCAACCGGCGCCTTCGAGGTTCGCCAAGCGGCGCGGGCGTTCAATATCATGCGTGCGCGCATTCGCCGCCAGATGCTGCAACGCACCGAAATGTTGGCCGGAGTTTCACACGATCTACGCACCCCCCTCACCCGAATGAAACTCCAACTCGGCTTAGGCGGCGGACTTTCAGCCGACGATGTTGCCGCGCTCAAGGACGACGTGTCCGACATGGAACGCATGCTGGAAGCGTATCTGTCGTTCGCGCGCGGCGACGGCGCCGAGGAGGCGGTTTCAAGCGATATCGCCGAAATGTTGGAGACTTTGATCGCTAAATACCGGCGCGACGGCGCGGATATCGCCTTGAAGGCCGAAAAACTGCCGCCGCTCGTCCGGTTGAAACCGATTGCGTTCGAGCGCTGCCTCGGGAACTTGATCGGCAATGCCGTTCGCTACGGCAAACGAATCGAAGTCTGCGCGGCGTGGCGCGATACCGACGTCTTCATCCACATCGACGACGATGGACCCGGCATTCCCGGCGACAAGCGCGAAGACGTGTTCCGCGCGTTCACGCGCCTGGAACCGTCGCGCAACCCCAAAACCGGCGGCGTGGGGTTGGGGCTGACCATCGCGCGCGATCTCGCGCTCGGCATGGGCGGCGAAGTGACGTTGTCGGAAAGCCCGCTGGGCGGGTTGCGCGCGACGGTGCGGCTACCGGTATAACGGCTGTCGCGCCGCGCGAATTCAGGCCGCTTGCCGGCCCGGGCGCTTCATTCGAAATTTCGACATCGATGCCGCGCGTTCGGCGAGATTGAGCGCCTTGTCGAGGGCCGCCATGGTTTTGGCCATGTCGTCGCTGTCGTCGTTCATCCACGCGCGCAACGCGGACACCTGAACCAGCTTAAGGCCGTGCACGCGGGCGCATCCGATCAAGCCATCGGCCGAAATTCCCGCCGCCGAAAGCGCTACGGCCATGCTCCGCGAGAGGCGCACGAGCCCCATGGCGGCAAGCCCCGGATCGCGCGCCGCGTCCTTGAGCAATGCTTTGATGCCGTCGCGGTGAACTTGCAGCGCATCGAATCTGCGCATCAGGATTTCGAACAGGCGATCGCGCGGGCTCGACTCGCGGTCGGGCAAGGCCGCATCCTTCACCATGGCCATGTCGATATGGTCGGCAAGCCGCGCAACGATGTGGCCTTTGGTGGGAACATGCATCAGAACGTCGCCCAACGTCATGCCGGCGCGGCGCGCCACCGCGTCCATGCCAACCTGGCGCCAACCGACCGCAGCGGCCTCGTCGAGCGCGGCGCGAACGATGCGGGCAATGGGATCCTTTGGCGCCGATGCAGGCTTAGAACGGCGTGATTTCGTTTTTTTCTTCGCTGCCATTTCTGGCTCCTCGCGTCCACGCGGGCGGCTCGTCATGAGCGGTCGGTGCGGAATGCTTTCACGGGCCTTTGGCCAAATCAAGGCACGCGGAAAAATGCGCCTTAGGAGCCCAGCTCCTTCGACCGCTGTGCCGCGGCCGCAACTGCGGCTTTGAGTTGCGGGCCGAATCCCCGTTCGGACATCAGGTATTCGAGCGCCGCCGCTGTCGTACCGCCGGGGGTTGTCACATTTTGGCGCAATGTCGCGGCAGCGTCGGGCAGCTCCGCGAGCATGGCGCCGGCGCCGGCAATGGTTTCACGCGCCAATCGGTCGGCAAGATCCGGCGACAAACCGACGGCGACCCCGGCCTCGGCCAAGCATTCCGCCAGCAGGAATACATAGGCCGGCCCGCTGCCGGACACGGCCGTCACGGCGTCCATTTGGCCTTCATCCGTGATCCAGGTCACGGTTCCGGCGGCGCCCATCAACAGGTCGCACACCTTGCGCTGGCTGGCACCGACTTCCGGGCTTGCCACGCACACGCTAATGCCCTTGCCGATCGCAGCCGGCGTGTTGGGCATGACCCGCACCACCGGCGCTTCTTCGCCGAGATGTTGCTTGAAATAGGCAATGGTCTTGCCGGCGATTACCGACACGAACAGCGGCCGGCTCTTGGTGAATCTTTTGTAGCCGTCGATCACGTCACCGACGACGAAGGGTTTAACCGCGAAGATCACGACATCGGGCAGAAAATCGCTCGGTACGTCGTCGATTTTCGCGAGGACCGTGAGCGCGGGGTGCTTGGCGCACTCCCCGATGGCCGAACGCCCCGCGGGTTCAACGATAATGACGTCGACCGGATTGACGCCGCGGTTGAACCAGCCCTGCAACAGAGCGCCGCCCATCTTGCCGCAGCCGACGAGAAGAATGGTTCCACTGGTCATGGCTGCAGATTAGCACACCATGCGCGGCGGCAACCCCCAAATGAAGCGAAAAGCTCTTAAGCTTGGCCGACGGTGTCCAGCAGCGAACTGGTGATGGCGTCTTCCGCCGTCCGTCCGCCCCAAATGACGAACTGGAATGCCGGGTAATAACGCTCGCATTCCGAGACCGCGAGGTCCATCAGGTCGCCGATGGCATCGACGTCGATCTGATCCCTAAGGCGCAGGGTGTGGCGGAACATCGGAATGCCTTCTTCGACCCAAACCGCGAAGTGTCCGAGCCACAGGCGCTCGTTCAACTTGGCGATCAGTTCGTAAATCTGACCCATCAGTTTGGGTTGGACCCGCATGTCGAGCGCACACGAGAAATGCAGTGCGCTCAAATCCTCCGACCACGCGAAGAACATGCCGTAGTCGCACCACGTGCCGGGCGCTTCGATGGCGATCTCGGTGTCGCACCGCCTGTCGTAGACCCACTCTTTGTCGGCAATGATCTCTTCGATCGCTTCAACGGGATTGGATGAGGACGCGCGAGTGCGGCGTACGGAGGTCGACTGCATCAAGATCCCCTCAGGCCCCTTAATGAACGTGCAGCCTGCGGGTTCGCAGCCAACGAACCCCTGCAGTGGAAGGCTGCAAGATCAAGATATAGTAGGCAGTGAATCGCCGCAACACAAAATCATGAGCGATTCCAAGGAGTCGCGTTGCTTGGGGATAACTTCCGAAAAAGTGAGTCAGATGAGTCGGTTGCAGGCTGCGCGCACGATCACCGATGCGCGTCTATGACTTGGCGGCGGATTTTGATTTTGCCCGTGGCGATGCTTTGCGCGGTTTCGCCGCCGTCGCGCCTTCAAGCGCAGCGACACGCGCGGCCAGTTTCTCCTGTTCGGCGCGTGCTGCCGACGCCATCGCTTTGACGGCCTCGAACTCTTCGCGGCGCACGTAATTCGCTTCGCTCATAAATCGATCGAAACGGTCGCGAATCATGGTTTCCATTTCCTGTTTGAAGGCCGTCAAAGCGGACAGAGCGCCGCCGGCCATCTTCGCCATGTCATCGAAAATACGGTTTTGATTTTGCATCGCCGTTCTCCCCATTTGGGTCGTTTCCCCGCTAATATCGGGCTTCGGTGCCCATGGCGCAACCCGCGCCGGGGCCGTGAAAACCGGGATTCTTGAGATGTATGTCGTCACCGGCGGTGCCGGATTCATCGGATCGAACCTGCTCGCGGTCATGGAATCGCGCGGCCTCGGTCCGCTTGCTGTGGTTGACCGGTGTGACAGCGAACACAAGCATCGCAACATCGCCAAGCGCAATCTCGCCCATATCGTTGCGCCCGAGACGACGCTGCGATTCCTGCATGACCACGCCAAACAGGTTCGCGCCGTGTTTCATTTGGGCGCGATCACATCGACCACCGAAACCGATGTCGAGAAACTTCACGAAACCAACGTTCTTTTGAGCCGCGCCTTATGGCTATGGTGCGCGCGCGCCGGGGTGCCGTTTATTTATGCCTCATCGGCATCGACCTACGGCGACGGCGCCAACGGCTTTGACGACCTCGGCACATTGGACGCGCTATCGCGCTTGCACCCGCTCAATCATTACGGTCAGAGCAAGCACGACTTCGATTTGTGGGTTGCCGACCAATGGGCGCGCGGAACGGATATTCCGCCGCAATGGGCCGGGCTCAAGTTCTTCAACGTGTACG
>JAGREB010000394.1 GCA_020446775.1 Paracoccaceae bacterium | reverse complement strand
AGGTCTTGCCCGAGCCGGTCACGCCTAGCAGCACTTGGTCGCGTTCGTGCTCTTTTAGCCCGTTGACCAAAGTATCGATCGCGGCGGGCTGGTCGCCGGCGGGCGCAAAATCGCTGACGAGTTTGAAGTCTGCCGGCGGCCCTGCGGGCGGTCGGGTATAAAGGGGCTGCAATACGGTCGCGGTCACGGTCGTCATGGCCGGCGCACCATAAAAGGCGCGCACGTGCGCAGCCAACATCTTCCGAGAGCGACACTCACCATCGTCGTTTGGACCCCAGTTGTAAAAAACTCTGACACCATCTGGATTAATCGTTCCTCGGCCTCTAAACCTTTGATTGTAAATCTGAAACGACTTTCGTCGGCATGTCGGTGCGATCTTCGGGTGTAAAATTTTCTGACACGTCGAACGTGTTTCGTTCCCAGACCGAACGGTAACCCATTGAAAAGATTTATGGCTGGGAATTTGGCACGCAAATTGCAGCGTTTGCCGTGAATTCGCTTTGGACAGACGTTCGTTCTCGGAAGGAAAAGTCGATGCGCTTAGCAATTCGTACGATCGCGGTCGCTTGTTTCGCGGCCGTCTGTGTCGCCAAACCGGTTTCTGCGGCGTTCATCGACCCGTTTTATGCGGGCTCTTACGCGATGACATCCTTGGGTGGCGTCTCGGGCGTTCCCGCTCCCCTCGGCGGCGTGACGTTCAAACAAGGTGATACGAATACGCTTCTGATCGGTGGCAGTGCGAACAACACCGGCGGCGCGATCTATTCGGTGGGCGTCGTGCGTGACTCGGGCGGTCATATCACCGGGTTTTCCGGGCCGGCCTCTTTCTTTGCGGACGCCGATAGTCCGGGCGGCGGCATCGACGGCGGCCTTCAATACGGACCGAACGGCGTCCTGTTCTACACGTCCTACCACGACAATTATCTCGGCCAGATCAAACCGGGCAGCACCGGCCCGGATAAATTGATCGGGCTCGATTCTCTTGGAATCGCGAATTCGGTCGGCGCGTTGGCGTTTACGCCTGCCGGATACGGGTCGACAACCGGGCACCTAAAGTTGGCCAGTTACAATTATAGCCGCTGGTACGATGCGACCATCAGCGCTGACGGCGGGGGAACGTTCAACGTTACGATCAACCCCGGTTATGTCCAACTCGAGGGTGGGATCGAGGGTATCGCTTTTGTGCCGCTCGGCAGCGAACTGTTCGCGAACCCAAGCGTCCTGATCGCTGAATGGGCGGCCGGCAACGTGGTCGCATACGATCTCGATTCGAACGGCAATCCTATTGTGAGCACGCGCCGCTTATTCATCGATGGGTTGTCCGGTGCGGAAGGCGCCGTGATCGACCCGGTGACAGGAGATTTTATTTTCTCGACGTTCGGCGGTGGAAACCAAGTTGTCGTCGTTCAAGGCTTCAGCGTTCCTCCGCCGGAGAATGTGCCCGTACCGGGCGCGCTTTCGCTGGTCGGGTTAGGCGTGTTGGTGATCGGCGGCATCCGCCGCCGTATCTGATATCAAGTCCTATCGCGGCCCATTTGGCGGTCAACGTGGCGGTCTTGCGCGCGCCTATGCGCGGCGCACTTGCGCACCTTACTCAATTCGACCGAGGCCCCGCAGTTTGGTTCCGACACCCATAAAGGTGTTGTGTCGCACCTGGGCCGCAGCCGGTCCGCGATTGTCGATCGCGATTGAATTCCCCCGCCGCGTGTTGACGAACGTGTTGTTTGCGATCAGCAATGCGTTGTCTTGATATGCGACGCCTTCGGCCGCGAATGAAATCATGACTGGGTTTTCGGTCCGCTCGCCTTGGCGGATCGTGTTGCCGATGATCGTCGCATTTCCACCGTTCGGAATGTCGACAGCCAAACTCGTCGTTCCATCCTTGCCGTCGTCGAGGGTATTCGAAGTCAAGACGGTGACCGCCGCCCGGCTTTTGATATCGTGCCCAACTTTTGTGCCGGTAAACGTGCTGCGCGATACGGCGAGCGCGGCGATCCGCCCGGCATAGATGCCGTGGGAATAACCATCGCCGAAGCCATTACCGATAAACACGCTGTCGCGAACATTGAGCGCCATCGTTGAATCGGCTGCGGTCAGGATGCCGCTTTCGTTGTCGGTGAAGATGCAATGTTCGACGGCGATATTTCCACGTTGCGCCCTGATTCCCGCGCCATTGCGGTCCGGGACCTTGGCATCGCGAAATTCGAGATTGCGGACGGTCAGGTCGGCATTGACCACGAGGATGGCCTTGCCGTTCGGGATCGGAGATCGCGCGATCAGCACAGCCGTACCGCCGTCACCCTCGATGGTGACCGGGACATTGATAACCGCGAAGTCGTCGACGTATTCGCCGGGGGCCAGGCGGATCGTATCGCCCGGCTTCGCCGCCGCGACCGCGGCGGACAGAGTCGGGAATGTTTGCTCGGACGAAAATCCGACCGAAAGGATCGCCGCGTCGGCCTCCGAAAGCGCATAAGACAGAAAACCCACGCAAAGCGTTGCCGCCGCAGCAAACGCGCGCCAGCGAAATTCCCCGAGCGGATTAAGACGGTATGTCATGCTCTGATCGCCGTGACCGACCGGTTGTTGCTAACGCACTCATCTCGTTAATGAAATTCTTTTCTTACAATTCGTGATCGAAGGTTCGGCGGGGCGTTGAATCGGTTCCGCAACCGGTTGCGGCTGGGATGTCGCGGCAGTATTGTCCCGCGCCCCGACCGGCCGCTCGTTGCGGCCGGCGGCCTCAATCCGAAAGGAGACTTCCCGTGTCGATCCTCGCTCAACGTCTTGCCGCCGTGAAACCCTCGCCGACGATTGCGGTGACGACCAAGGCCGGCGAGTTGAAGGCGCAGGGGCTCGATGTCATCGGACTGGGCGCCGGGGAACCGGATTTCGACACGCCCGACCACATCAAAGCGGCCGGTAAGGCCGCCATCGACCGTGGCGACACCAAATACACGCCCACCAACGGCACGCCCGCGCTCCGCAAGGCGATCGTCGACAAATTCAAGCGCGAGAACGG
>JAGREB010000393.1 GCA_020446775.1 Paracoccaceae bacterium | reverse complement strand
CACGAGATCAAGAATCCGTTGACGCCGATTCAATTGTCTGCCGAGCGTCTCAAACGAAAGTATGCGGACCGTCTGGCCGACGATACCGGCTTGTTCGCGCAATGCACCGATACGATCGTCCGCCATGTCGGCGATATCGGGCGGATGGTCGACGAGTTTTCCGCGTTTGCGCGCATGCCTGCGCCGGTCATGGCGCCGGCCGATATCACGAAATTGGTGACCGATGCGGTCGGACTGCACCGTGGTGCGTTCGCCGACATCGAGTATTCGCTCACCGTTCCGCCGGATCCCGTCATTGTCCGGTGCGATGGCCGGCAAATCGGACAGGCGATCACGAATATTCTCAAGAACGCCATCGAAGCGATTAGCGCCAAGTTTGGTCCCGGCAATGATGGCGGGACGGCTGCGGGCAAGGTGGAAGTCCGGTTGAAGGCCGACGCCGACAAGGTCGAGATCGAAGTGGCCGACAATGGAATCGGGTTGCCGCAAAGCGAGCGTCACAAACTGACCGAGCCGTACGTCACGACACGGGCCAAGGGAACCGGCCTTGGTTTGGCCATCGTCAAGAAAATCGTCGAAGACCACCGCGGGACGCTGGCGTTATCGGATGCGCCGAACGGGGGCGCCATCGTGAAACTCATCATCCCGGTCACAGCGGGCCGCGCCGATCCGCGGCCCGAAATCAACGTTCAAGCCGCTCAGTAAGGTCACAGCATATGAGTCGCGACATTGTAATTATCGATGACGAAGCCGATATTCGTTCGGCCGTCGCCGGAATCCTGAGCGACGAAGGGTACGCGACCCGTGAAGCGGCGAACGCCGATCAAGCCTTGGCGTTGATCAAAGCCCGCGCCCCGGGTGTGATCATTCTGGATATTTGGCTCGAAAACAGCCGGCTCGATGGACTGCAATTGCTGGGCGCGATCAAAAGCATGCGCCCGGCGGTTCCTGTGATCATGATCAGCGGACACGGTACAATCGAGACGGCGGTCAAAGCCATCAAACTCGGCGCGTACGATTTCATCGAGAAGCCGTTTCAGGCCGACCGGTTGTTGCTGATTCTGGAACGGGCGATTGAAGCGGCGCGATTGCGGTTGGAGAATCTTCAACTGCGCAGCCGCGCCGGCGATCCCGATCAACTGATCGGAGAGTCGCAGTCGATGTCCGCGTTGCGGCGTACGATTGAGCGGGTCGGCCCGACCGGATCGCGTGTTCTGATCTCCGGTCCCGGCGGCTCCGGAAAAGAGTTGGTGGCGCGCCAGATTCACCAATCTTCGCCGCGGGCGGACGGCCCGTTTATCGTCGCGAATTGCGCGTCCCTGCATCCGGACCGGCTGCAAGAAATCCTGTTTGGATCGTCGGCGGCGGTCAGCGGCGAGCGTTCGTTGGGGCTGGTCGACATGGCCGACGGCGGATCGCTGCTGCTCGATGAAGTTGCCGACATGCCATCGGCAACCCAAAGCAAGATCATCCGAATTCTTCAAGATCAACGGCTCGAACGCGGCGGCGGGCAGGGGGCCGTCGATCTCGATGTGCGGATTATCGCGACGACCAACCGGGATTTGTTGGCCGAAGTCTCCGAGGGCAGGTTCCGCGAGGAATTGTTTTACCGCCTGAGTGTGGTTCCCATTCAAGTCCCGGCGCTAGCGGACCGGCGCGAAGATATCCCCGAGTTGGCGCGCTATTTGATGGACCGCGCGTGCGCAAGCGCGGGCTTGCCGCGCCGTCAATTAGCGGAAGACGCGATGATGGCGTTGCAGACGTTTCATTGGCCCGGCAATGTCCGGCAGCTGCGCAACGTCATCGACTGGCTGTTGATCATGGCGCCGGGCGGAGCATCCGAGCCGATCCGCGCCGAAATGTTGCCCAGCGAAATCGGCAGCGATTCGCCGCAGATGCTGAAATTGCAGCGTTCCGACGAGATTATGATGTTGCCGCTGCGCGAAGCGCGGGAAATGTTCGAGCGTGAATACCTGATGGCGCAAGTTATCCGGTACGGCGGCAATATTTCGCGCACCGCCGAATTCGTCGGCATGGA
>JAGREB010000392.1 GCA_020446775.1 Paracoccaceae bacterium | reverse complement strand
AGTTCGGTGATGTCGTCGAAGGTGAATACAAAACCGACAACGCGTTCGCCGTCGTTTTCCGCCGCGACCCGAACAAGAAACGACTTGGGTTCCTTGCCGCGCACGATCTGCAATTCGCGTTGCAGGGGACGATCCGGCGCGCGCTTGATCTCATCGAGCAGCGCATCGAATTCGGGAATAAGGGCGGTCACCGGCCTGCCGACGGCCGTTGCAACGTCGCTGCCCAACAGCGATGCCGCCGACCGGTTCGGCAGAGTCACGATTCCTTCGGGATCGAGACCGATCACACCGGAACTGACGCCGCCCAAGACCGTTTCGGTGAAACGCCGGCGCTCGTCCAATTGCATGTTGGCGACAACGAGTTCGCGTTGCTGTTCGCTGAGCCGCGACGTCATCCGATTGAACGCACGGCTGAGTGTCGCCAATTCGTCGCTCGCGATATCTTCCGTCACCTTGGCGTCGAAATCGCCCCGGCCCACCCGTTCCGATGCCGTGATCAGGCTCGCGATCGGATTGACCAAACGGGTGGCAAGCGTCAACCCGAACCAGACCGAGACGAGCAACAGCAACACCGCGATCAAGATGAACACGGCGGTGAAACTCAATTCGATGCCCGCGCGCTGGCCCTCCAACCGCAGGAACTCGTCCACCGCTTCGGTGGTCGCCGCGACACGCGACAAGACTCGCGCGTCGATGAAGCGCCCGACGTAAAGATATGCGGCCGGAAACGATTCGAGTTTGACCAATGCGCGTACGCGGTCGGAGTTTTCTCCGGTCACGACGGCGACGCGACCGATGTCGGCTTCCGCGATTGCCTGCATCGGAATCAATTCGCCGGTTTGCAGTGAAAACGTGTAGCCGGTTTTGGCAATCACGCGCCAATCGGACGTGAAGATCACCGCCTCGGTGATGCCGCGGAACGCGGCCTGAGTCGAAAGGAAGGATTCGAGCACGGCCGGTGTCATGCTCATTTGCGGCCATTGGCGATTGAGATCAGCCGCCATGGACAAAGCATCGGCGCGAATCACCTGCTGGTGTTCGGCCAGATACGCCTGCGCAATCGCCGCCGATTCACGCAAAACCGTGCCGACCCGTTCGCTGAACCACGACTGGATACCCAGCGTGAATAACAGGACGGAAAAAATCGTCGTGGCGATCGCCGGTGTGACGGCGACAACGCCAAACAGCGCGGCAAGCTTGGAATGGAGTTTCGATCCGGCACTGCCGGCGCGCCGTTGCGTCCACAACCTGACGAGGCGGCGCGCGATCAACGCCGCCAGTGCAAGCAGCAAGGCGACGTCGACATTGAGAAGTACAATGATGACGATGGGATTGGGCGCGATATTGCCCCATCCGGAGAACGCGCCGTAGGTGACGACCACGGCGATCAGCGCGGCCAGCGCCAAGAAGATCGACAAGCGGTCGACGAATTTGACGTGGCGCGCCCATACCGCGAAGTGCCGCGCCGCACGGCGGATCGCAAACGAATTGAATTTCTCGCGCGCGATGGTCTGGCGGGCGTCGGTCATTTACCGCCTCGCACGACGCTGATATCGAGATCGCGGATCTTCTTGCGCAGCGT
>JAGREB010000391.1 GCA_020446775.1 Paracoccaceae bacterium | reverse complement strand
ATTTGGTGGCCGAGGCAAATCCCGAAAATAGGTTTACCCGTGGCGATCAATTCCTTGATCACCGGCACGGCGTAAACGCCGGTGGCAGCCGGATCGCCGGGGCCGTTCGACAGGAAAATGCCGTCCGGGTTATGGCGCAGAATATCCGCGGCGGTTGCTGTGGCGGGAACAACCGTCACCTTGCAGCCCGCGTCCGCCAGGCAGCGTAGAATGTTGCGTTTGGCGCCGTAATCGATAGCGACCACATTGAATTCGGGTTTGCGGCCGTCGCGGACCAAATCGCCGTAGCCGCCTTCTTTGTTCCAGCGCGTTTCGGTCCAACCGTAGAGCTGCGTGCATGTGACCTCTTTCGCGAGGTCCATGCCATCGAGGCCCGGCCAGGCCTTGGCCTCGGCATGCAATTTGTCGAGATCGAATTTGCCGCCGGGATCGTGGGCGATCACGCCGTTCGGCGCGCCATGGTCGCGGATGCGCCGGGTCAGCCGGCGGGTGTCGAGCCCGGCAAGGCCGATCAAACCATTGGACTTCAACCACGCGTCGAGGTGCTGGGCGGCGCGGTAGTTGGATGGTTCGGTGATATCGTCGCGGATAATGCAGCCGCGTGCGGCCGGTGTCGTGCTTTCCAAGTCTTCCGGATTGGCACCGACGTTGCCGACGTGGGGGAACGTGAAGGTGATGATCTGCCCGGCGTAGGACGGGTCGGTCATCACTTCCTGATAGCCGGTCATGGACGTGTTGAAGACGACTTCGCCGACTTTGTGCCCGGTGGCGCCGACGCCGCGGCCCCAAAAAACGGAACCATCATCCAAGACCAAAACAGCCGTGGCGCCGCGGGGTTTGGATGCGGGTGTGGGGCCGGCCATCGGGGGCGAATACCTCTTACGAAAACGCCAAGGACAGTCGCTTCATTCGGACCGTCCGCCGCGCGTTCCGCCAGGGCATGGGAGCCGACCGCTTGGGTCGCATCCCGCCGCACCGTCGCACTTCTCTGCGCCAGTGGGTGTGACCTGGATTGTTGCTTTGACCGAAGGCCCGGGCCGCTTGAACCGGCACGCGAAAACCCGCCGATCCCAGAGGTTGCCGGTTCTTAAGTAAGCCGGGCCGGTGAGTCAAGATGATGTGCCTGTGGAAAACTTCGACAATTCATATTGTTACAGTTCGCTGCCCGAATCGGTGAAGGATTTTGCCATGGCCGGGCTGATCGGGTAGTTTACCGGCCTTCCCGCACCCGCCGTTCCCAGCGAAAGAGAAAGGCCTCTGCATGTTGCGAAGCCGATTAAGCGATGCATTGAAAGACGGCCTACGCTCCAAGGACGAGCGGTCGGTCGGCACCGTCCGGCTGATTCTGGCCGCGCTCAAGGACCGCGATATCGCCGCGCGCAGCAAAGGCAATTACGACGGCATCGCCGACGACGAAATCCTCCAAATGTTCAATTCTATGATCAAGCAGCGCCGGGAAAGCATCGCGCTATACGAACAAGGCGGGCGCTGCGAATTGGCGCAAAAGGAAAAAGAGGAAATCGACGTCATCCAACGCTTCATGCCCAAGCAAATGAGCGACGCCGAGGTTGAGGCGGTGGTCGGCGATACCGTCGCCGCGATCGAAGCCAAGACCCTCAAGGACATGGGCAAGGTGATGGCCGTGTTGAAGGAAAAATTCGCCGGCCAGATGGATTTCACCAAGGCCAGCAGCTTGGTCAAACAGCGATTGAGTTGATTTCGGGCCCGCGGTTCCACAACCGCATATTCTTTCGCTATCCGTTCCGCGCGCGTACCGAAAGGTCAGCGGTTTCATGTCCTTCAACGACGAATTCCTCGACGAGATCCGCACCCGGTTGCCGGTTTCGTCGGTTGTCGGACGGCGGGTCAAATTGATCCGGCGCGGACGCGAATACGTCGGCCTCAGCCCGTTCAGCAACGAAAAAACCCCGTCGTTCACCGTCAACGATCAGAAGGGGTTCTATCATTGCTTTTCCTCGGGTGAGCACGGCGACATCTTCACCTTCGTGATGAAAACTCAAAACCTGTCGTTCCCCGAAGCGGTCGAGCGGCTGGCCGAGGACGCGGGTCTTGAAATGCCGCGCCGCAGTCCCGAAGAGTCCGAAGAAGCGGCTCGCCTTGCCAAGTTGCGCGAAGCGGTGGAAGCGGCGTGTCACTTCTTCCAGCGCGCGCTGGAGAAACCCGAAGGTCGTGCTGCCGCCGATTACCTGCGTTCGCGCGGCCTTTCTGCCGAAACGATCAAACAGTTTCGCCTCGGTTACGCACCTGCCGGAAACGCGCTCAAGAAAGAATTCACGCAGCGTGGAATTCCCGAAGACGTCATGCTGGAAGCGCGGTTGATTTCGGAAGGGCGCGATGGGCGCGAATCTTTCGATTTTTTCCGCGACCGCGTGATGTTCCCGATCCTCGATGCGCGTGGCCGGCCCATCGCGTTCGGCGGGCGTGTCATGGGCGACGGTGAGCCAAAGTATCTCAACTCGCCCGATACACCTTTATTCCACAAAGGCCGGTTGCTTTATGGCTTGTCGTTGGCGCGTTCGGCGGCGCTCGACAAGAAGCAGATCATCGTCTGCGAAGGCTACATGGACGTGATTGCCCTGGCGCAGGCCGGGTTCGCCAACGCCGTCGCGCCGCTCGGCACGGCGCTGACCGAGCATCAACTCGACTTGTTGTGGAAGATCGTGCCCGAACCGGTGATGTGCTTCGACGGCGACAAGGCCGGACAACGCGCGGCCGCGCGCGCGGCGTCGCTTGCCCTGCCGCGCTTGAAGCCCGGTCACTCGCTTCAATTCGCGCTGCTGCCGGGCGGACAAGACCCCGACGATCTCGTGCGTCACGGTGGACCCAAGGCGTTCGAAACGATTTTGGCTGAAGCGTTGCCACTGTCCGAGGTGACATGGCGCGAATTGACCGCGACCCATGCCACCGACACCCCCGAACGCCGCGCCGGTTTCGAACGGGCTGTGTTTGAACGCGTGTCCACCATTGCCGACGTTTCCGTTCGCGACCAGTACCGCACCCTGTTCAAAAGTCGTCTCGATGCCCTGCGGGACCCGGGCGCCGCGGCCGGGCGGGGCCGCACCGGGTCGTGGCAGGGGGCGTCGGCCGGGCGGGGCCGCTTCGCCAAGGGCGGACGCTTCCGGGGGCCGAATTGGTCGGCGCCCGCCCCGGGCGCCCCCGGCGTGCTGGCGCGATCGACCTCGGCGGTTGCCGCCGACCCCACCCGGGAACGCATTCTTATGGCCGTTTTAATCAATCATCCCGGGGTGTTAGGCCATGTTGAGGACCGCTTGGGTGCGATCAATTTTGCCGATTCGCGCCTTGACTCACTGAGGCAAACCGCCCTAATGCACTTCGCGCAGCAACCCGACATTGATTCCCAATCACTTAAGGCCCATTTAGCGGGGCAAGGCTTTGGCCGTGAACTCGATTCCCTGCTTAGTGCGGACACCTATATTCATGCCGCGTTTGCCAAACCGGATGCGTCACCCGAGGCCGCAACGCGCGGGTGGGATCATACGTTTACCACCTATCAGCGGGCCGGTTTGGAACGGGAGCTGCGCCGGGCCCAGGATGAACTTGAACGAAACCCGACCGAGGCGGCTTTTGCCGCATACCAGTCTTTGGCCGAGCAATTGGGCCGGGCTGGCGACGATGCCGACGCCGATGGCGCGCATTAGCAACGGTCCTCAACGCGAAACGGATGGGGTGTAAGCGTGGCGAGCCGCAAGAAAAACCAAGGAGCGAAGCCCAAGATGGCCAGCAAGTCTGCCGCTGCGACCGCGGTCAAAGAAAAAAAAGAAAAGGACGCGTCTGGCGAGGAAAAACCGGCCGCCGCCGCGGCGACCGGCACGGACAAGCCGCTGCTTGATTCGACCAATGCGAACATCAAGAAGCTGATCCAGAAGGCCAAGGAACGCGGCTATATCACGTACGACGAACTCAACGCCTCGCTGCCGCCGGAGGAAATGACCTCCGAGCAGATCGAGGACGTGATGTCGATGCTATCCGAAATGGGCATCAACATCATCGAGGACGAGGAAGCCGAGGACAACGAGGACGAGCCCAAGGGGTCGACCGAGATCGCCACCAC
>JAGREB010000390.1 GCA_020446775.1 Paracoccaceae bacterium | reverse complement strand
TCATATCCGCGCCCATGACCATCAACAGCACCAGGATCAACTTGCGATAGCGTGCTTCGTCGATGCGTGCGCGCAACCGCTGACCGACGATCAGCATGGCGCCGATGATGATGCCGCCCAAGGCCGACACGACGATGACTTCAAGATCGATCACCGATGCAAAAGCCAGCGAGCCATAGATTGCGAACGATCCCAGGAAATACATCAGGGACAACGAGGCAACGAAGTCGTCCTTGGGCAAGCGCAGGGCCATGAGGTAGATAATCAACACCGGCCCATAAAGCCCCGACACTCCCGCAAGCAAACCGGAGACCACGCCGACGACGGGGTTCATCCAACGCTCGTGCCGCGGATCGATCCGCGCGGCCACCGGAAACATCTGCAGCACCGCGAAGACGAACGAGACCAAACCAAGGCCGAGAATCGACCTCGACTGATCGATGCGCACCAGGAATTGAATCGCGAACGGCACGATGACCAGCATCGGCGCGTACAGCCAGAACCAGCGCTTCAAGTTGCGCTTGAAATTGCCCCCGGCCAGCATTTGTTGGCCGTTGGCGGTAAAATTGGGCACCAGAAACAACGCCAGTGCGGTCGGGAACGGAATGGCGAACACCATCACCGGCATGCCGACGAACGGCATGCCCAGGCCGAACAACCCCTTGGCGGTGCCGCCGGCGATGAAGCCGAGCAGCACCATCGCCGCCGCAAAAGGGTGGTCGAGCAGATCGAGCGGGGGCACGTGCCGGCACTAAATGGAGGCGTTGCTATTGCAAGACATCGCCGAGGAAATGCAGCGTGCGCTCCTTGGCGAGCTTGGTCGCATCGGCGTTGTAGAACTGCGGACGGTCGTCGCAGCTGAAGCCGTGATCGGCGCCTTCATAAATGTAGAAAAGACCGATCGGATGCGCCGACTTGATTTTTGTGATGGCTTCGGGCGGGATGCTCTTGTCCGCCGTTCCGAAGTGGTATTGCACCGGCACCTTGGGCGTCATGGTCTCGCAATATTGGATCGTCCGCGTGCCGTAGTAATTCACCGCACCCGCAATCCCCGTATTCTTGCTTGCCGCCAGATAGGCGAGCGCACCGCCGAAGCAATACCCGATCGGCACCACCATGCCCTTCATGCCGGATTCCTTGGCGGCTTCGTCGATGGCCGCTTGCATGTCGGCGAGCAGCATGGCTTCGGTCAGCTTGCCGACGATATCGCGCGCACGGCCGATTTCGCCGTAACCGATATCGAGATTCGGTTCGACGCGGTCGAATATCGCCGGCGCGACGGCGACGTAACCGTCGCCCGCGAATTCTTCACACAGATGCTTGACGTGGCCGTTGACCCCGAAAATTTCCTGCAGGATGACGACCGCGCCTTTTGCCGTGCCTGACGGCACCGCTTTGTATGCACCGAGTTTGTGACCGTCCGATGCGGTCAACGAGATCATGTTGCCTTTGGCCATGCCGGTATTCTCCCCAATTCAAATCGTCCGAAGCGTCCCGGGCGGGAACGCTTCGCAGGATGGAACGTATTGTTCTGAGTACCAAAGCCAAGGCATCGGTCAAGCCGACTCTTGACCGGGTTCCATAGAGCGCGCGGGTCAGCTTGGCGAAACCAAGCCGGCCGAGACCAAAGCTTTTTCGATCCGCGCGACCGGGCGTTCCTCCATCGGCACAAGCGGCAGACGGCATTCGGGACTGGGGATCAACCCCATCCGCCAGGCCATGTATTTGACGGGGACGGGATTTACGTCGAGCGCGCCGGTCATGATCAGGTTGGCGATCCGTTCATAACCGTTCGCGGCTGCGCCCTTCTTGCCCGTGCTGGCGGCATCGTAAATATCGCGCACCGCGCCAGGAATGACATTCGACAACGCGGCGATAAATCCGCACGCGCCGTCGTCCAGGCGCTGCCAGCTGATATCGAACAAACCCGAGAAGATACGGAAATTTTCTCCCAGTTGCTTGGACGCGCCTTTGAGATAGTCGCGGTCGTTATCGGACAGCTTCATGCCGACCAGGTTTGGAATTCGTCCGGCGAGTTCGACCAGGGAGTCGAGCGACAAGGTTACGCCGGTACGGCTGGTGATCTGATAGACGAGCAACGGGCGGTCGGTACGGCGCGCGATTTCTTCGTAATACGCCTTCATGCCGGTCTGCGACGGCTTGGCGTAGATCGGCGTGACCACCAACACGGCCGATGCGCCGGCCTGGGTCGCGTGTTCGGTGAGCTGCGCGGTATCGGCGAACGACGCCGCACCGGTTGCGGCGATGACGTGGGCCCGCCGCCGGGCAATGGAAATCGCCACACGCAGCAAGTTCTCGCGCTCGGTAACCGACAACGCCGCAGGTTCGCCGGAGGTTCCCCCGACCACCACGCCGTGAGCGCCGTTGTTGATATTCCAGTCAACCAGGCTGGCGAACGCCGCGTAATCGATCACGCCGTCGCGAAACGGCGTAATCAACGGCGTGTAAACCCCTCGCAAAAATGAATGCGCCATCCCCCACATGGTCGAGGTTATAGCAGACCTTGTGACAAAAAAGCGACGCGCCGATGCCGCCTAGGGGACGAATTTGCGGCCCAGGACAAGCCTTTAACCGAGCCTCTCCTGGGCCGGGAATCGCCGATTCACGCGTGAATGAGGCCGGCTTTTAGGACCCGCTGCCGGTCCCGCCGCTGGTAACCGGGGGCGGTATGTCATCTTCCAGAATGGCGAAAATGCCGAACCCGGCGGCGACGGTCAGCGCGCCGATGGCCGCCCAGGACATGCCGCCTTCGAGCAAGTGGTGGACAGTCGGATCGTCGGACCACACCGTTGCGGCACCGGTATTGAGCGTCGCCGACCATCGGTCGCGCGACTGCGCGCCGGAGAATTTGAGATCGACGAAGCGCGGCGCCTGCAGGCGCGACACCACGCGGTCGCCTCGGCCATTGACCGGCGCCGTCATCGCAAACCCGAGATGGGCGCGTTTTGCCTCACGCGGCGCGGCGTGGAACGGCACGTAACCATAGGCCACGGCGGCCGCGCCGGTTTCGCGCTGCCAGCCGAGCATAGTGCTCGCGTTGTAAGCACCCCCGGCCTGGGCGGACCCGATACCCGCGAGTGCCGCCAAAACAACGCCGGTCAACGTAATTGAAAATCGATTCATTGCTCGTGCCCCCGCATCAATGCCCGCGCCGGGTCCCGATATCGGTGGCCGGCGGGAATAACGAATTCGCGAGCGAATGATACCTATCGCCCGTCAAATATCAAAGCGATCGCGCGGCTAGATTTGCCGGACGTCCGTCAGTTTTCCGCGCACCGCAGCCGCGGCAGCCATAGCGGGGCTGACGAGGTGCGTTCGCGCGTCCTTGCCCTGACGGCCTTCGAAGTTGCGGTTGGAGGTCGAGGCGCAGCGCTGGCCCGGTTCGAGACGGTCGGGATTCATACCGACGCACATGGAACATCCCGGCTCGCGCCATTCGAAACCCGCGTCCTTGAAGATGCGGTCGAGACCTTCTGATTCGGCTTGCTTCTTGATCAGACCCGAGCCCGGCACCACCAGGGCCTTGACCCCGCTGGCGACTTTCTTGCCTTTGGCGATGGATGCGGCCGCGCGCAAATCCTCGATCCGGCTGTTGGTGCACGAACCGATAAAGACGTTGGTGATCGCGACCTCGCTCAAGGGCGTGCCCGGCGTCAGCCCCATGTATTTCAGCGAGCGCTCGACTGCGGCGCGCTTGTTGAGATCCTTGAAGTCGGACGGCGCCGGGACGGCCGCCGTAATCGGCAGCGAATCTTCGGGGCTCGTGCCCCAGGTGACGCGCGGCGCGATCTTGGCGGCGTCGATCTTCACGACGCTGTCGAATTCGGCATCGGGATCGCTCTTGAGTGTGCGCCAATACGCCACCGCCTGATCCCAATGCGCGCCTTTGGGCGCCATGGGCCGGCCCTTGATATACGCAAAGGTGGTGTCGTCGGGCGCGACCATGCCCGTGCGCGCGCCGGCCTCGATGGTCATGTTGCACATCGACATGCGCGCCTCGATCGACAGCGCGCGCACCGCCGAACCGGTGTACTCGATGGCGTGGCCGGTGCCGCCCGCCGTGCCGATGGTGGCGATGACTTCGAGCGCCATGTCTTTCGAGGTCACGCCGGGACCGAGCGCGCCTTCGATGTCGACGCGCATGGTCTTCGATTTCTTCATGATGTGGCATTGGGTCGCGAGAACGTGTTCGATCTCGGACGTGCCGATACCGAAGGCGAGCGTGCCCAAGGCGCCATGAGTCGAGGTATGGGAATCGCCGCACACCAGGATCGTTCCCGGCAGCGTGAAGCCTTGTTCGGGACCGACGATGTGAACGATCCCCTGCCGTTCGTCGGCCATCTCGATATAGGGCATGGCGGTGGAGCGCGTATTCTCCACCAAGTGCTTGAGCTGCTCGACCGACTCGGGATCGTCGATCTTGGTCAGGCGGTCGGAGGTGGTCGGGACGTTGTGATCGGGCATCGCCAGTGCCGCCGTCGGCCGGTGGACCTTGCGGTGCGCATTGCGAAGCCCCTCGAATGCTTGTGGGCTCGACACCTCCTGCACAAGGTGACGGTCGATATAAATAATACAATCGCCGTTGGGATATTGATGGACGACGTGGGCGTCCCAGATTTTGTCGTAGAGCGTCTTGGCCATGGAATCCTGCCTGCTTTTGCCGGCGCATGCTTATGATATGACACTACCACCGGCCAGCCGAATTTAGGGAGAGCCCAATGACCGAACAAGCCGTGACCGTGACCCGCGACGGCGCGCTAGCCGTCGTGACGTTCGACCGCAAGGGCAGCCGCAACGCCTTCAGCCAGGCGATGATCCTGGAACTGACCGATATCGCGCAGAAACTTCAGCGCGATCTGACGGTTCATGCGGTGGTGCTGACCGGTGCGCCCGACGTGTTCGCGGCCGGAATCGATCTCAGGGACCCCGGCATGTGGGATTTCGACAACCTGTCGGACCTGGAACGCCGCGAGGTGTTCTATCGCGGTGTGCGACTGTGCCAAGCCTGGGAAGACATGCCGCAGGTCACCATCGCCGCCATCGAGGGCTTCGCGATTGGCGCCGGCGTCGCGTTGGGCCTCGCGTGCGACTTCCGCATTATGGGCGAGAACGCCTATCTCGCCGTGCCGGAAGTACAAATCGGACTGAATTTGCAGTGGGGCGCCCTGCCCCGGCTGATCACGCTGGTCGGCCCGGCCAAAGCAAAACGCATTTGCCTGATGGACGAACGCATGTCCGCCGCACAGGCTTTGGGCTGGGGGCTGATCGAAGAAATCGCGCCGGACGGCAAGACCGTCGCG
>JAGREB010000389.1 GCA_020446775.1 Paracoccaceae bacterium | reverse complement strand
TCGTTGGCGATGGCGGCGAAGGGCGAGCCGTCGGTGGTGGCCACGGGGCGGAAGCCCTCGGGGATGGCGTCGATCTTGTCGCCGTGGCTCATCCACACCTGCTCGCGCGCGCCCTTGGGCCACAGACCGTCGAACAAGCCGCAGGGTTGCTGGACTTCGATGAAAGCGCGGCCGAACTCGCGGTGGTCGGAACTTTCGACCTTGCCGCCCAGCTGCGCCACCATGGTCTGCTGGCCGTAGCAAATCCCTAAGATCGGCAGACCCATGGTGAACACCGCATCGGGCGCCTTGGGCGTGCCGATGTCGATCACCGAGGCCGGGCCGCCCGAGAGGATGATGCCTTTGGGTGCGTAATCCTTGATCGATGTGTCGCTGACTTTGTTGAACGGATGGATTTCGCAATAGACGCCGGCTTCGCGGATTCTACGCGCGATCAGCTGCGTGACCTGGGAGCCGAAATCGATGATCAGGATGCGGTCGGACATGGAAACCTACTTATCGGCGATGCGTTCGAGCACCGCCACAAAAAATCCATCGGTGCCGTGGCGGGCAGGCGTGAGCGTGAGATAGGGCGAGTCGGTATCGCGGGGTAGAGGCGCGGGTGGCGTGGTACCGATGGCCGCGGGCCACACCTCGCGCCAGTCGAGCGCCGCGAACTGCGGCGCGCGCTCCAAGAAGGCATTCACGCGGTCCTGGTTTTCCTCGGGCAGCAACGAGCAGGTGGCGTAGATCAACCGCCCGCCTTGTTTCACCAACGGCGCGGCTTGATCGAGCACCTTGTCTTGCGTTTCGCGCAGGCTGTCGAGATTTTCCGGCGCAATGCGCCAGCGCGCATCGGGATTGCGCCGCCACGCGCCGATGCCCGAACAGGGCGCGTCGACCAGAGCCCGGTCGAAGGTGTTCTTCTGGCGCTTGATCCACTTGTCGTGCTCGCCTTCGAGAATGCGCAGCGTGGCATTGTGCACGCCGGCGCGGCGTAGGCGCAGCTTCGAGCGGATCAAGCGCCCTGTTGCGACGTCGCATGCCACGATGCGACCCTTATTGTTCATGTTGGCGGCCATGGCGAGCGTCTTGCCACCTGCCCCGGCGCAGAGATCCAGGACGGCCATCCCGGGCCGCGCATCGACTAAGAGTGCACACACCTGCGAGGCCTGGTCCTGAACTTCGAATAGGCCGTCGCGAAACCCGGCGTGCGAAGCGAAGTTGAGCCGCGCGTTGAGGCGTACGCCCAGCGGCGACCACGCGGTCGCTTGCGGGGATTGCCCCTCGCCGCGAAGCAAGGCGATAACATCGTCGCGGTTTGCTTTCAGCACATTGGCGCGCAGATCGAGCGGCGCTTCGGCGTTGAGCGCGGCGACCTCGGCATCGGTGTCGTCGCCGAACGCGGTGTCGAGCTTGGGCAGCAGCCATTCGGGGCATTCCAGCTTGGCGTGGCGCGGCACCTGGGTACGCGCGGCGTATTCGGCGACGCGCTGGGCCATGCGGCGTTCGTTGCTCGACAGCGGCGACGCGCCGTATTTGGCGCCCGAGAAGATGCCCGCCACCGCATCGACGGCCTTTTTGTCGTTGGCAATCAGATCGGCCATCACCAGCATGCGCGCGGTCGGTTGATCGGCGCCCAGCATCCAGGTGAGTTTGGCCAAATTTCGCTGCACGCGCCAAGCTTGATCGGTGACGGCGCGGCGATCGCCGCCGCCGACAAAGCGGCGGCCACGAAAGAACTTCGCCACGGTGGTGTCGGCCGGACCCGGCGCGGTCAGGACTTTATCGACCAGTTCAATGGTGGCTTGGACGCGGGCGGCGGGGGTCATGATGCGGGCAGGTTTCGAAATGCCCGCGCACAGTCACGGCGGCAGGCAACGGGGTCAGGAATTGTTGACGCGGTAGTTGGGCGGTTCACGGGTAACCATAACGTCGTGGACGTGGCTTTCGCGGATGCCGGCGCCGGTGATGCGGCGGAATTTGGCATTCTTATGCATGTCGGCGATGGTGCCGTTGCCGGTATAGCCCATGGCCGCCTTAAGGCCGCCGATCAATTGATGCACGACGCCCGCGACCGGGCCTTTGTAGGGCACGCGGCCCTCGACACCTTCGGGCACCAGCTTCATGTTGTCGCGGACTTCTTCCTGGAAATAGCGGTCGGCGGAACCGCGCGCCATGGCGCCAAGCGAACCCATGCCGCGATAGTCTTTGTATGTGCGGCCCTGATAAAGCACGACCTCGCCGGGGCTTTCGTCGGTGCCGGCCAACAGCGAACCGACCATGACCGTGCTTGCGCCAGCGGCGATCGCCTTGGCGATATCGCCCGAGCTTTTGATGCCGCCGTCGGCAATGACCGGCACGCCGTGCTTTCTGGCAAGCGCAGAAACTTCCATCACCGCCGAAAGCTGCGGCACGCCGACGCCCGCAACCACGCGGGTGGTGCAGATCGAGCCCGGGCCGAT
>JAGREB010000388.1 GCA_020446775.1 Paracoccaceae bacterium | reverse complement strand
CGCCCGTCGATGCGCACGACGACGTAACCTTGATCGGCCATCCACTGATCGGCGAAATAGGCGCGGAGCGCCGATGTCACCATCTTGGCGGTCGGGCCGGCATAGACCGAAAGGATGACGGGGTATTTTCGCCCCACTTCAAACGGCCGTGGGCGGACGATGGCCGCGTCGAAGGTGCGCGCTGCCTTCGTTCCCTTGCCGACATTGACGCGTGTCAATTCGACTTGGGGCAAATCGGGCGGCACCTCGGCGACCGACGGTAGTTGAGCAACCGGCATTCCATCGCGAACGATCTCCGCGCCGACGACGCCATCACGACGGTGATACGAATGGACATATACGGTGGCATCTTCACTGAAGACAGCGCTGTGCACGCCGGGATCGGCCGTAAGCGCGGTTCCCGCGCCGCCGTCGAGCGGGAACCGCCAGATATGCGCTTCGCGCGGATCGGGGCCGCCTTGCACATAGATCGCGCCGTTTGCTTCGTCGTGCGCGAGTACCCGGCTGTATCTGAAATCCTTCGGTGTCAGCACGCGTTCGAGCGTGCCGTCGGCACGGTGCAGTTCGACCTGCCAGGTTCCACCGCGTTCGGTGGTCCATAGAAACTGCTGTCCGTCCGAAAACCACGCGGGCATTTCGGAATCGTCGAGATTGATCCAGGCCGGGTCTTTTTCGGTCAAGAGCGTCCGCGTCTTTCCGGACGTTGGATCCGCGGCAAGGACAAGTTCCTCCTGTTGGCTGCGATTCTGCACAACCAATGTCAGCGGCGCCGCCGCTTCCGACCAAATGACGCGGGCGAGATACGGATATTTGTCGCGCTCCCAATCGATCCATTGCGTCGGGCCGCCGTGGCGCGCGATCACCCCTAGCCGCACCTTGGTGTTCGCGGTTCCGGTCCGGGGATAGAAAAACGGTTGGGGAACGAATTCGGGATGAAGCGGGTCGGCGATATAGCGAACCTCGACACCGCTTTCGTCGTTTTCCTGATAGACGATCCAATCACTGTCAGGCGACCACCAATAGCCCTCGCGCCGGCTCATTTCCTCCTGCGCCACGAATTCCGCGACGGCGTGATGCAGCGTTTCGGTCGCACCGGTCGTCACTTGGGAAACCGCACGGGTCGCAAGATCGATCACATGGAGATCGTTGTCCTTAACCGCCGCCAGGAAATTTCCGTCGGGTGACAGGCGCGGATCGATCCAATTGCTGCCCGGCAACGCCACAACCTCAAGCGTATCCAACGGCAACAAATAGAGCTTGCCCGACAACGTGACGACGATCCGCTTGCCGTCCTGCGACAACTCGAAAGCCGTAAAGCCGCGCGTACTGATGCGGGCGCGTTCGCGACGCGCTTTTTCTTCGGGCGACAACGTTTCATCGGCACCGGCCAGGATTTGTTCGGGGGATATCAACTCGCGTTCCTGCCCCGAGGCGATATCGAATGCGTAAAGCCGCAAAACCGGATCGCGCGCGCCACCGCGCAGGAAAATGACGGTGCGGTTGTCGGGCGTAAAGGCCGGCGCGAGAGGGCGGCCGAGCGAATAGTTGCGCGTTTCCGCAAGATCGCGAAAAAACGTCGATGAGGTTTGGGCAACGGCAGCAGACGTCGCCAGCAATAGAGAAATGCATATCAGTTGAATCTTACGCATGGCGATTCTCGAATTTGCGTTAAGGGAAATCATGCCGTGGGTTTGGCGATCCACGCCAGCACATGAGTACGCAGCCAGGGAACCGCGTCGAGCAAAGCATACAACGACGGATGGACCTTGGCCGCAAATCGCGCCAGCGGCGGCGCGAGCGTCAAGCGGCGCAGGATCACGCTCGCATCCGGGAACAATGATTTGATCCGGGTGATCGGCACGCCGCGGACGTCGGGGTTGCTCGGGTTATTGTAAGTGAAATCGTACCAGACAATCGCGCCGCCGGGCGCGGTCAAGGACCACATTCGGCGGGCAAGCGCCTCTTGCAATTCATCATCCAAGATCGAGCTGAACACGGTCGCTTGGACCACGAGATCAAAAGTGCCGCCGGCATGCTCGAATTTGCTGGCGTCGGCCGCCGTCAAGCTGACGGACGGCGGCACAATTCGGCGGGCCGCCTCGACCGCGCCGGAGCGCAGATCGACGCCGTGCATCAATGCCGGATTGAAACCGAGCCGCAGCAACTGCAACAGATTGGCCCCCTCGCCGCAGCCGACTTCGAGAACCGATGTTGCCGCCAGGGGTTTTGCCCATCGCGACACGAGCAGACGCGCAAGGGCGCGTTCCCGCGCCTGCGCCCTCATGATCGTGTCGAGCGCGGGCACGCCGTTGGGCGCCGCGTCGCGGCCCAAAGGACGGCGCGCATAACGTTGCTTGATTGCATCTTGTTCCGAAATCGGATTTTGCGGCTCGTTCATCCGTCACCCGCTTGGCGCTCGGTTCGATTTTCGCGTGGATACGAGCGCGGCGCAATCATCGGAACCCGCGTGGGCGCGATTACGCCCTGCCGCGTATGGCCTGGACCTGCTAGGTTGTCGCCGTGAATTTGTAGTTTGCCGATGAATCCAGAAACGCCGCCCGGTGCGCTTTCGCGCCCTTTACTTCTACCGAAACTGTGGCCGTGGCTGATCGCGGTCGCGGGGCTGTCGGCCGCGTACTACAGCCTTTACCTCGATACCGGTTTCAATTTCGCCGACGACGGCAACTATGCCCAGTTCGCCTATGAACTCGCGCGTGGGCGGCCGGTTTCCGACGTGGCGCTCAACTATGGCTTGGTGTGGTTTCAGATCGGCGCCGCATTGTTCCGATGGTTCGGTGTCGATTACCTGTTGATCAAAGGCGTGTTTTTTGCGGCCATCACCGCAACCAACGTCCTGGCTTTTTGCGCGCTTGCGATTTTGACCAAGCGCCTTGCCCTCGCCGCGATCTTGACGGCCGTGACGGCGGCGGCGCCTGCCTTTCCGGCCACCGCGTTTTACGGCTTGTGCGTCGCCATGAATGTCGCCGCGCAGGCGTGGCTGGCCGAGCGTCAATCTCGTGCAACGTGGATGGATGCCGCCCTGACCGGTGTCGCGTTGTCGGTCTCGTTTCAACTACGGCCCGATTTCGGATACCTGTTCGTGTTTCCGCTGGCCATCGTAATCGCCGGCACATCCGCGCGCGGAAAAATGACTCTCGCTGCGGTCACGGGTTTCGTCGCCGCGGGATTGCCGATCCTTTTGGCCGCTGCCGCCGGCGGGTTCGTCGATGTCCTCATCGATCAGTCGCTGGCCTATCCGGCGATGATGATCGATTACCTGAGCGCCGGCCTCGCAAACGTCGGGAACGGCGGCACGGTTAGCGGCGGCTTGGCAAGACCAGCCGTTTCCTCCTTGATTGCAGGTGATTGGGAAAAATTGGCATTTGCCTGGCTTGTCTATCTGCCGGTACTGGGGATCGTATCCGTCATCGCGTTGCAGGGCCGCGCCACGTGGGCCGATTTGCGCATCGGCCAACTGCATCGATTGGCGCGGTTGGCCGTGATCCTGAGCGCCGCGGCAGGATTCCCATACTATTTCTTGTTTCGCCCCGACTTCGCCCACGTCGCCAATTTCATGCCGGGGTATGTGATTATTTGTGGCGCGGTCGTTGCCGCGGCTCTGGAACGGCGGCGCGCGCCGGGACACATGATTGCCGCCGCGGTCGTCACCGCCAATGCCGCGCTGTACACCTGGGCAGGCACTGTATCGCCTGAAACGGGATCGATTGGGATCGCGGCCGGACGAACCGACCGGTTCACCGCCGGGAACGGGGTCGACGTCAAAGTTAACGCGGGCGAATTGGCGCTGTTGACCCAATTGCGCGATGTCATCGCCGCCAACTCAAAGGCGGGCGACGCGATCGTCTGTGTTCCCTACTGCCCCGGCATCGCCTTCATGAGCGAACGACACATGCTGCTCGACCGCTTTTTTGTCGACGATTCCATTCTCACCCGCGAGCCGGATTGGCTTACCAATGCCATTGCGAAAACGCGCGCCGAGCGCCCGCCGGTCGTAATTGTGATGAATTGGGCGATCAACGGCACCGAATTTTCCAGGTTCAAAAACTGGGCGGCCCCCTATATGTCTATGCTCGATGAAACCGCCCGGGACCGGATTGTCCAGCCGGACCTCACCGTTTTTTTTCTCCGTGGCGCCGATTGAACACATGAGCATATCCGTTACGAGCCTCGAAATTCCCGACGTTAAAATCGTCACCGTCAAGAAGCACGGCGATTCGCGCGGATTCTTTTCGGAAACCTACACCAAGCGCGCGTTTGTCGAGGCCGGGATCGACGCCGACTTCGTACAGGACAACCATGTCCTCTCGTGCGACAAGGGCACGGTACGCGGGCTGCACTTCCAAACGCCGCCCCACGATCAAGCCAAACTGATCCGTGTGTGCCGTGGCGCCATATTCGATGTGGCCGTCGACCTGCGGGTCGGTTCGCCGACCTACGGCAGGCACGTATCGGTGGTCCTCTCGGCCGAGGAATGGAATCAAATCTTCATCCCGCGCGGATTTGCACATGGCCTCGCGACTTTGGAACCCAATACCGAAGTGATCTACAAGGTTTCGAACTATTACGCCCCGGCGCATGACAAGGGTGTGCTATGGAACGATCCGGCATTTGCGATCTCATGGCCTGTGACGGAAGCCGAGGCGCATTTGTCGGCGAAGGATAAAATCCAGCCTCGTTTTGCCGAGTTGCCGCAGTACTTCACATACAAGGCATGAAAGCAATGAAGGTCCTCGTCACCGGCGGCGC
>JAGREB010000387.1 GCA_020446775.1 Paracoccaceae bacterium | reverse complement strand
CTGATCCGCGATGCGCAGAACGAACTCAAGTACGTCGACGCAACCGCACACCCTGAATTAGTCAACGCGATCTCGGCCAAGCTGTTGGCGTTGCAGGGCAGGGGCGGCGATACCGAAATCGCCCACGTCACGCCGGGCGAGATGGTGCTGCATCCCGACCAGCTCTCGGCTCGCACCCGCGCGATGATCGCAGAAGATTTGCACGCGCGCGGCGTCGATCCGCGCACGCGCCGTGTGAACGATCAAAGCCGGGTCAATCACACCACCGGCGCGCAACAGTTCGCGAGCGATCCGCCGCCTGGCATCGACAGGTTTGGTGTTGTCCTCAACCCAAATACGGGCAGCTTAGGGATTTCCGGAAGACTTCCATCCCGAGGTCAGCTGGGCCGCGCGACTTGGCCCGAAGCCCAGGACGAGCGTTTCATCAACGATCTATTTCAAGACTACGAGGCAGAATGGCGCGCCGATCCCGACAATCATATGTCGCTTTTCGAAACTCTCCTTCAAGACAAGAGCACAAACGAATTGCGGGAAATCAGTGAGACTCTCGAGGGTGTAAATCGGTTCGTCGGATTAGGAGGTGCTCTTGGCGGCGCGGCGGGAGCGCCACTCCGTTCTGCACTGCTGCGATTTGGAATTGCCGCGGTTCCTGCCGCCGGGACTGTTGCCGTTGGTGTGGTTGCAGCTGCAGGCGTAACCTACTTTGTCATCGACAAGGCGAAAGATATTGTCGATGACATTATCGCCGCGCGTGGCGATTGAGACCCTTGCTGCCCCTTAACATGTGTCTTTGCTTGACGTGTTCTCAATTCAGTCCACAATGCGCTTTAGTTCAATCAACACGCAATAAACTCAATCGTGGCCAGCACATCCAGTGATGAGAGATCACCTATGAAACGCGCGCCAACGCTGTCTCTCATCCTGATGTCGATCGGTCTTGGATTGATGACCGCGCACATTATCGTTGCCCTCATTGGCATCAATGAAGCGCAACGTATTTGCACGACTTCGTTTGACGACGCAGAATTGATTTGCAAGCTCGCCGACTTGAACGATTGGTTTCCATTCGTTCCGGTCGCTGGCGCATGTACCGGCTGGGCATTCATATCGTTACTTCGGTCTCAGGCTGAAGCGCTTACTCCAAATCGCACCAACATTGCGTTGGTTGTTTGGGCTGCCGTTACAATCTTAGCGTCGATGGCGCTGTTCCTGGCCTAACCTGCGTTCCGAACTGATCCGCGATGCGCAGAACGAACTCAAGTACGTCGATGCCACCGCGCATCCTGAATTGGTGAATGCAATCTCGGCCAAGCTGCTGGCGTTGCAGGGGCGGGGGTGGCGAGTAACCAAGACCCATCGGGCCTCAATTGAATGAGTCAAATCGCGAATAAAAATAGAAAAACATCATTGCATACATCGGAAGGGTGCCGAACACCGACCATTTCAACAACGTGATCCAATGAACAAGATCGGCGCGGAGCGTTGGCCCGGCATTCGCAGGTTCCACATAAGAAGGATATCGCATCTGTACTTTAACTCTGAATGGATACATGAGGCCCAACCAAACTATACACTCCGGAACCGCGGCTAATAAACCGATGATGTGAACGGGATCGATTGATTGCCCACTACGGAGGGATGAATAAAATCCAATGCCAAACGGTGTGAGATACCCAAGCATCGAAAAGAACCACGTGGCACTGTCAGCTTTGAGGTGGGATTCGCCGTTTCGCAGCAAGTCGAGCAATATGGCGTTGTCGTTCGATTGGGCGTGTTGGCTATATGATCGCGCCGTTTTTCCAATATTCGCGCAGAACGACGCGAGGCCGCCCAGGGCGATAAAACTAAGGATTTCGAAATTTTCCAAATGACCGGACCGTGTTCAAGGTTGCGAGTCTATAAACTTTTGAAATATCTGCATTGGTTTATGCTTGTCTTTGTGCGGAATGGCTATTCCCTATCGGGTCGTCAAAACTGATATTCCCGCTTTAGCGGAGTCGGGCAAAGGTCCCATCGAATTCGATTTACGTCGTCATATGGCGGTGTCCAATTCGACGCGCGTGCGGTGTATTCGGCCAAATTGTCGGAGGGGATGTTTGACGCAACCGTCGCGAGGTAGTCTTGAAGTTCAGCCTTATACGAAGCGTACAATGCGGCCGACTCTTTCATCGCCAAGTTTGCGTATAGGAACGCGCGTTCCAGGTCGCGTTCCAATCCAAGGCCGTCAAAATATGCTGTGCTAATAATTCCCCATGCAAACGGAATGACTTTTTCAGTACTGGTTGCCTTGAATGCCATCTCAAGGCCAAAGCAACGGTCAGGCTGGTAGCGAACCGTTCCGTAAAAATATTCAACTGCGGCGCCAGCAGAAATAATCGGCCGATCTGCGTCGACGAATTCGGCAATTCCTTCCGGTACCGCCTGGCGAATGTCGCGAAAAGACAACGTCGGTTCTCGATTCATGTCAGCGAGATTGACCATGGCAGGCAAATTGCCCGAGTTCGCCTTGTTGTGCTGTCGAGATTTCGAAGAAGGCGAGACGCATCCGGTGTTGATGAGGATCGCGCAAATAATGCTCACCGCCATCGGTACAATCTTAAATTGAGAACGCATGCAATATTATAACAGATTGTAGCGCTGCCGCACAGATCAGAAAGAAGAATAAGTGCACTGTAGGGGCCACCGGTGCCCGGCCCCGTGGCCGCCGCGCCTTTGCTTCGGTTGGTCAACGCGATTTTGGCCAAGTTGCTGGCGTTGCGGGGGCGGGGGTGGCGATACCGAAATCGCCCACGTCACCCCGGGCGCAGTCGCGCATCAAATCTCGCCGCATCACATCTATATATAAGTGAGGTTGCCATCGTATTCCTGGACATCGACCGGGGCGCGCTGCGCGCGCCATCCGGTGATTTGCCGCGCGGCTCCGCACCGCTCGCCCAATTGCTTGATGCGACCAAGGGCCGCATCGGTCTCGACGACTATCTCGCGCGCGTGCGCACGGCGATGGCGCGGCCTTTGCCGTCGCTCGCGCAACTGATCGATAGCGAGAAGGGCGGCACGCTCCTCATCTGCGGCGGCGGACCGTCGATCGGCGACCTCGCGCAACTCAAGACACTTAGGCATCTTGCACGTAAGGGCGGCAAGGTGTGGGCGGTCAACAAAACGCACGATTTCCTGCTGACCAAGGGCATCGTGCCGTGGGGCGCGTGTCTGCTCGATCCGATGCCGTGGGTGGCGGGATACATCAAACGGCCGCGCCGCGATGTGAAGTACTTCGTCGCTTCGCAATGCCACGGCGATGTCTTTTCCGCTTTGAAAAACGCAAATGTGTACCTGTGGCACGCGGGGATCGACGTCGACGGAGAGGGATATCCAGTGAAGTTACTGGCCGAGGAATATCCCGGCTGCGATTGGCACGTCGTCCCGGGGCCGACCACCGTGGGCCTGCGCAGCATCATGGTCGGCTACTCGCTGGGCTTTCGCACGTTTCACTTATTCGGTTGCGACAGCTCGCTAAAGGTTGGTGAAGGTGATGCGCGCCTTTATGCCTACGACAAAGCCAAGCCCAAGGATGCGCCCGAGCGCTGGGTGACGTTGCGCACGCGCGCCGGCGATCAACGATTCCTCACCAACAGCCACATGGCGCGCCAAACAATGGATTTCGAACACATGGTCGATCAAATCGCCGCAATGGTGAATCAAAGACAGATGGAGCCGATCCGCATCATCGTTCAC
>JAGREB010000386.1 GCA_020446775.1 Paracoccaceae bacterium | reverse complement strand
GGATAGCCGTCCCCATTGGCTACCATGCCGAACGGCACGACCACTGTCGGGTATCCCGGTTTCGCCAACATGCTCGAACCGCGGCTACCCAAAAAAATGAGTGCGTCGAGCTTTTGCTGTTTCATAACCGCATCGATGCCCTCACGGCCGGCCAAACGCAACTCGCGCGCGCGATCCTCTTCGTATCGCGCCCGGTCGGCAACGAGGTCTTGTTCATCCGAGATATCCAGCGACGTTTGCCCATATTTGAGCGTCCCTGCCGGCGCATGGGCGATGTTCCACTCGCGCAGCGCCGTCAGACTGGATACCGGCGCCGCGTCCCCGAGGGTCGCGAGCCAAGCCTCGAAATCCCGCTTGAAGCCATATTTCAGAACGGCGGAACACCCGGCGTCATTGGCCTTGAATCCGGAAATGGCGGAACACGAGCCTTTCTTAAGAACATTCTGGTCGGGGTCCGTTGCCAATGCGCTCGGGATTTCCGCCGGATCGATCACCGTCGCTCCCGCCGCGCGCAAAATGGCGACCGCCTCGTCGAGCACGGCCTTTTGATCGTCGGGCACGCCGCCGCTCGGTCGATCGTTTCCCGGCAGCGTTACGGCATCGACGAACCAGGCGCGCGGAACGCCGATGCGCGCCCCGCGCAAGGCGCCGTCATCGAGAAACTGGGTATAATCGCCCCCGTTCGGCGGTCTGCACCGCCCGGTCGCCGGATCGTTAGGGTCCTTCGTGCGGCCTTCCATCGCCCCCAGCATGATCGCGGCGTCGGCGACGGAGCGGGCCATTGGCCCGGCGGTATCCTGATCGAGCGTCACGGGAATGATGCCGTAGGGGCTGACCCGGCCCAGCGTCGGCTTGACCGCCGCAAGCATCGCCGCCGACGCGGGCGAAATAATCGAGACCGTGGTTTCCGTCCCGACATTGGCGGCCCACATGCTCACCGCCGTGCCGGCACCGGACGAAGAACTCCCGGTCGGTAAGACTTCGCGCCCATCGTTTTTCCCCGCGCGGGGATCGCGTCGCGGATCGTAAGGATTGAACGCGTACCCGCCGACCGACGAGTAGTTGTTGGGCATGCCCAGCACCATCCAATTCGCCATTTCGGTGAGCACGGTCTTCGCCAGGATAATCGCACCGGCTTCGCGCAAATTCTTGACCAGCGTCGCCTCGTACGGCGGATAGAAATCGGCAAACGCCAGCGTCCCGGCCGTGGTCGGCAAACCGGCAACGTGAATATTGTCCTTAATGGCAATCGGTATACCGTGGAGAGGCCCTCTGAGCTTTCCCTCCGCGCGCTCGCGGTCCAGTGCATCCGCTTCGGCCCAGGCATTCGCATTGACGCTCAACGACGCGTTGAACTTGTTCTCGTAAAGTCCAATACGGGCCAGGTATTGCGTCACCAGTTCCCGCGACGTCGCGCGGCCATCGGCGAGCGCCGCTTGAAGTTCCGGGATACTCTTTTCGGCGACGTCAATTTCGGCCGCCGCGTTTGACGCACCGGCAGCGAACATGCACCAAGCCGCGACAGTCACACGTTTCAGTCGATTCACGTCACCCTCCCCCGTTTGATCGGCGGAGTGTAATGCAAATTCCGTTCGAAATGGCAGCAGTCTACGCGAGGATTTCGCGGACCGGTCAGGCGCGCAGGGACGACCCCTCGATCTGCTTGAGCAGATCAATCCGGTCTTCGCCCGTCAACTTGGGAAACAACAGGCGGATTTTGCCGTGTCCCGATACATCGGCGGTCGCATCGATGGAATGTGCCATCCCGGGCAACAACACCTGACATGCGCTCCCATGCAGTTCGTCGGCGTCGAGTTCGACAAGCGCCCCGCCGATCGATAAATCATGCAATGCCGCCTCGAAGCTTTGGCCATTCGCGCTGATGACGATTACGACCGCGGATTCAGGCGCCCGCGCCGCTTGCCGCTGGTCGCCGGGAATCGGGGCATCGAATTGTGAGCGCAAGAGTGCGATTTGACTGAGGCATTCGTTCAAGGCCGACCGCGCTCTTTCGTCGGTCAGCCCGGAGCCGACGCCAGTAATTCGGCGTTCCAGGTTCCGTAAAATGTCGGAAACCCTCGACGCATCGAACTGGGCCGTCCTGGGCCGGGCGGCGCTCTGTTGACTAGACACTATGGCCTCCGACGCTCGCGACTTCCCTGATTTTCCGCAGACCATGAACCATGTCATTCATGATGAAATCGGACCGGCGCCCCGGAGACCCGGAACGCGAGCTTGGGAATTGGGCATTCCACGCATCGACCTTCACCGTCAACGCACACAAGATTCCGCCCATCATCACGTGGAATGTCTTAATCGTCTCTTCGATTTGGCGGAAACGCTCCGCCGACAGGTCTTTCCACATATCCACGGTCAACCGGTCGAAACTTTCCAAGCGTCCGGTCACGGACGACAGCACGCTGGAGAACGTCGACTCGATTTCCTTGCACGAGGTCAGCAGTTTTTGATTCGTTTTCGTTTGGTGACTTTTCCTCAAGTCGCCGAGCGATTCGAAAAACTCGTAAATCAGCGGCGTAATGTAGTCGAGACACTGACGATAATAGGAAAGCGACATGAAAATGTCGGCGTAGTCTTCGAGAAAGCGCGGTATGTCGCCGATTTCGATGCCGAGCTTGCTGGCCATCTTCATCAACCGCTCGCGCGCCTTCTTCACATCGGGATCACGAAACAAGCCGATCAATTGATCGAACGTCTCGATACCCTTGCCTTCCTCTCCGTAGACTTGGAACAGCAACGGTCGCGTGAATGCTTTCATGACCTTCGAAAGCTGCGCCTTCCGTTCCGGCGAAAGCTGCAAGGCTTCCTGATTGGAAACATTGATCCCTTGCGACCGCAACGAGACGCGCAAACTATATACGTCATAACTCGGCAAAAGCGCGAGTTGGCGCAGAAGTTTGAAATCTTCGGCGGGCAACGCGGAGGTATTGAACTGCTTCGGAAGGTCTTCGACGTCGATCTGTCCGCTGCCGACGTCGCGGTCGCGAAACATTTCGATTACACTATCCAGGCGCGAGTTTTTGATCATACGCGCCGATTTCAGGGTATCCTTCGTCAGCGGCATGATCGACAAAGCCAGCGTATGCAACGTGTCGCGATCGTCGACATCGCCGCCCTTGCTCGCCGCTGTGATCGAATCAGACGCCACCGAAATCGCCCTTAGCCGTTCTTAATTGTCGCCGGCCAGGATCGCATCGATATCCGCCTGACTGGGTGCGTGCGACGGCAGCGCCGGGCCGTCGAGCGTACTACTTTTACCTTCTTTCTTTTCACCTTCGGGCTTCTCCGCTTCGCCGCTTTCGACGCCGGCGGCCACCTGCGCAGCTCCATCGGCCGTTTCATCGAACGCGGCGATCATGCGATCGATATGAGACTCGATCGTTTTCAGAGTCTCGACGACCTTCGTAACCCGTTGCCCGGTGATGTCCTGGAACGTGCACGCTTCGAAAATAGAGGTCGCCGCCGCCATGGCTTTCTGGGAGTCCTCCGGATTCATCCGCCCCGCCAATTCCATGATGACGTCGGCCGAATCCATGATCCGATGGCTCGCCGCAGCCGTCGCCTCGACGATCGCATCCAGCTGATCGGTGGCCTTGGGAAGGAAGTCGGTTTTCATGACGCTGGGTTTCAGCGCTTGAATCTCGGCTTTTGTCTTGTTGATAAATTCGGAGAGCCGCTGCAGTTGCAGGTAAAGGCCCCGGTCGTTTGGCCATCCGTTCATGAGGTCTCCTACAATCTTTGCCGTGTGGCTTACGTTGGCCGATCCGCGCTGATCGACCTTATCGACGGCCGATTTTATGTCCGCAGCGGTTCGGATCTTGGTCATTTCATTTTCGCTAGAATTTACCCAGCACGCTTTCGATCTTACCTTTGAGGATTTCGCTGCTGAACGGTTTCACAATGTAATTCGAAACGCCCGCTTTCTTCGCTTCGACGACGTTGTCGGTTTTACTTTCGGCGGTCACCATGATGAACGGCGTTGCGCGCAAATCGGCGTCCGCGCGGACATTCTTCAAGAGTTCGATCCCGGTCACCGGCTGCATATTCCAATCCGATATGACCAATCCGTACTTCTTCCGCTTCATCATCTCGAACGCGGCTCCGCCGTCCGTCGCTTCATCGACGTTTTCGAAGCCAATCTGCTTGAGCAGATTCTTGACGATACGCAACATGGTCGCGTAATCGTCGACGATCAAGACGGGCATTTGCAAATCTACGGCCATTTTTGCACTCCAGGGTTATGTTTCGCTCGTCAACGTGAACTGCCTATTCAGGCGCTTTCTTACTTTCGGTCGCTTGTTGTTCTTTCGCAGCCCCGCGCTTTGCGGTTTCAGTTTGATTTTGCGCCTGCTGAGCCGCCAACGTACGGTGCTTGAGCAGGCTTTTCCCGGCACTGTACCGGGGCGCGAGAAACCGGTACAGGTTCGACATTGCGCGGTCGGTATCGGGCCCGCGCTTTGCCCGCCAATTCGGAATTTCCTTGATGAACGGCTCCCACTGCATCAGAAGAAAGTGGAGATCGTCCCGAATCTTGCGGATATAGGCGACTTGGCGGTCGATCGATTTCAGCGCCGAGATAATTTCTCCCGTCTGAGCATCGGCTTCTTCGAAAATCGCGAGATATTCCCTGACCCCGGTCCGCATCAACGACATCACCCGGTTAAGTTCGAGTTTGGCGTTCCGATCGTTTCCGAGATTCTTGCTTAAGATCGCCATTTTTTCGAGGATTGTGGGTATGCTCGAATACCTATCGCGCAAGGCCTCGATATAGCAGAGCTCACGCGCCAACAATTCGAGTTGTTTGATCACGGGCTCGGCATTGTCGCGCTCGAACCCGAGCGCCACGGCCGCGTCTTTGAACGCTTCCCTAAGTTTCTCGCGGTTTTCGATTTGCCCCAGGAATAGTTCGATTTCCTTGGGATCGGTAAGCAAAACCTCCTTGCCGGAAACCCACGACAGCAATTGGACTTGCAACCGCTGTTCGGCGATTTTCTTGTGCTTTCCGCTTACCGTCCATGACGCTTTGCCGGTCAGGATTTCAGTCGGAATCTCGTCGCCGGGCTTAATGTCGACGACGAAGCGTAATCCGGCCTCGGCGAGCTCGATCAATTTGCTGTCATGACTGCCGTCTTCAATGCCGAACTCTTTCCGCAAGATCGGTATTTCGATCAACCCCTCGAGTTCGCCGATATCCACCCGGAACGTCGGTGTGTGGGTCACGCCCTTCATAATGAAGCGAGCCCCTGGCATGTGAAACACGCGGTTCTTGAAGTTGAACCGGGTGATCGGCAGTCCGTTTTCACTGTTTCCTTGGGCGGCCGCGTTTTCGCTCTCTTGACCGGGCTCGTTGTGGTTTTCCGACATGACCGGGTCTACTCCGAAACCCGCGGTGAAAAGTACCGCAGGACGCCGGAAGACATAATGCAAGCCGGCTCGGGCCGAAATCCCGGAGTGAGAACTGATGTCAACATCACCGTTCCGTCACGCAACGCCGGCCCCCGGTTTCGCGCCGCCTTGAGTCGGGACATACATGCCCCGAAATCCAGGCGCGGCAACGAAACGGGTTGTAATGTCAAAAACGGTTTCCGCTCCACCCAGAAATAAGAAGCCGTCCGGCGCAAGTTGGTCCGCCAACCGCTCCAACACCACCCGCTTGGTAGGTATATCAAAATAAATCAAAACGTTGCGGCAGAAAATGACGTCGAATTGGCCCAGATCGCGTATCGGTTCCAAAAGATTTTTCTTCTGGAAACGCACCATACTGCGAATTTGCGGCTTCACCTGCCAATTCTGCGAAGTCTGTTTGTCGAAATACTTCACCAACAGTTGAATGGGCAGGCCGCGCTGGACTTCGAAGGATGTGTAAATGCCTTCTTCGGCGCGCTTGAGAATTTTGGTGTCGATATCGACCCCGATGATGTCGGTTCGCCACCCGGATAACTTGCCCGCGTTTTCGGACATAATCATCGCCAGCGAATAAGGTTCCTGCCCGCTCGACGCAGCGGCGCAAAGAATCCGGATACTTCTCTTAGTCCTGCGGCGATCAAGTAGTTTTTCGATGACGTGATTCTTGAAATGGTCGAATGGCGTGACATCGCGGAAGAACGACGTCTCATTGGTCGTCATCGCTTCGATAATATCGCGCTTCAAATCTTCGTTACGGCTCGTCGTGAGCCGCATCACCAGTTCGGCGATGGTCTTGCATTGATATTTTTCTGTAATCGGCTGAAGTCGGCTATTGACCAGATAAAGCTTGTCCTCATTTACGATCAAGCCGCAGCTTGTTTTGAGGAATGCGAACAGGGCGTGCATCTGAACTTTGTCCATGACGTCTACCCGATCATCCCGCGGATTTCTTGACCGATCGCGTTCAATGGCTTGACCGCGCAACAAATTCCGGCCCGTGCGGTTTTACCTGGCATTCCCCATACGACGCTCGTGGCTTCGTCCTGGGCAATAACGTTTCCGCCCGCCTTGACGACTTCTTCTCCGCCGAGCCAGCCGTCCTGCCCCATACCCGTGAGGATCACGCAAAGAACGCCACCCTTATAGACATCGACCACGGAACGAAGCATGACGTCGACCGCTGGCCGGCAGTGGTTTTCTTTCGGCCCCTGATCCAGGCGGATCGACGTCTGGCCGCCGGAATTTGCGAACATCATATGAAAGTCACCGGGCGCGATATAAACCTTGTTTGGCTCCAAGAGATCACCGTTCTTCGCTTCGGCGCATTGCAACCCGGTTTCGCGCGATAAATTCGCCGCAAGCAGCGTCGTAAATGTCGGGGGCATATGCTGAGTGATCACCACAGGAACGCTGATTTTGCCGCCCAAGTCTTTCAGCACGACTTGCAATGCGTTCGGCCCTCCGGTCGAAGCACCGATCGCCAAGATACGAGGACGTGAAGGCGATTTTGCCCGAAGCTGAATCGCGGTTGCCGGCTTCGAAGCCTCGGCGCGCGGTAGCGGCGCTGCAACACCGGATCTCAATGCCGGACGGCGCCGGTAACGCGTTCCCAACTCGCGAACTTTGCCGATCAAGTCGGCGCGGAATTCCTCGAAACCCGAACCCGCCGTGGTTGTCGTCGGCTTCGGCAGATAATCTTTGGCACCCGCCGCCAACGCTTTCAAACTGATGTCTGCGTTTCGCGTCGTGAGCGTCGACGCCATGATGATGACCATATTTCGGTCGATCGCCAGCAGCTTCGGCAAGGCCGTAATGCCGTCCATGACCGGCATTTCGATGTCGAGAATGACGACATCGATGTCACCTTTTTTCGCGCGTTCCACAGCCGCCTGACCGTTGGCGGCCATGGCGACACACTGAATTTCACCGTTTGTTTCGTTGATCGTACGCGCGATCAGGCCACGAATAACGAGCGAATCGTCGACGACCATGACCCTTAGCGGATTGGCGGCCGTTTCAACTGGCTTTGAGGAACTTAACGACACAGATTCAGCCTCGGAAACAACTAAACCGCTTCGATCAATTTCAATTTCGAGAAGAGAATTTCTTCGTCGAACGGCTTCATGATGTACTCGTCGGCCCCTTCTGAAATGGCCTCAACCACCTTGCTCATCTCATTCTCGGTCGTGCACAACAAGACCTTGGGTTGCGGCGTGATGTCCGAGCTACGCAGCTTCTTGAGAAACGACAAACCGTCGAGCACCGGCATGTTCCAATCGAGCAACACGACATCGGGCGGTTTGGCATTGCACTTGTCGAAAGCGACCGCGCCGTTTTCGGCTTCGTCGCATTCGAAACCGAAGCTGCTCAACATTTTGATGGCAATTTTTCGAATTGCGCGGGAATCGTCGACAACGAGGCAGGTTCGCATCTTAATTTCCGAATTCATCGTTCGTTTCAGGCAAATGGCGATTTCATGCCACCTAACGGTTAGAGTGTTCCGGCAAGCAGTTGGTCGATCTGCAGCAGGATCATGAGACCTTTGTCCGTGCGGCAAATTCCGCGCGACAATTGAACCCAGGAATGCTGCAGGGATGCCGGGTTCGGTTCGACATTTTTTCCGTCGATCGTCACCACGTCACCGACCCCATCCACCAGCAGACACACGGACTCGCCCTTGTAATCGACAACGACACACATCACGTTATCCCCTTCGGGGCGTGCGCCAAATCCGAGTTTTTGGCGAACGTCGATTGCCACGACAATATGACCGCGCAGATTGATGACACCGGAAATCTCGGCCGGCGCCAATGGAACCGTGGTCAGCGGCTGGCGCCTTAGGATTTCCCGGACCCGAAATGCCGGCACACCGAACTGCTGCTTGCCGACGGTGATCGTGACCAACTGCTCGCGTTCAACGGACATCTGCGCAGAACGCTCGCGTGTCGTTGTTGCTGCGGCGTTCATGCGACCTCACTGAATGTGTAGGAGTTTTCGGAATCCGGGACCATGCCCAGAAAATATTCGGGATCGACAACGTCGGCGGCCCGTCCGGCGATAATCCCGCTACCGACGATACCGGGCTCTCGCGACGGCTTGCCCAGCTTGATCCGGTCGTGGGCAATGTCGACGATACTGTCGATTGCCAGGCCGATCGCGCGATTGTTGGATACGAAAACGAGGACTTGTTGATGACCTTCCCGGCGGATACCGGCGTCCCCGTCGAACGACACCAGCGGCAGCAACCCGGACCGGTATTGGATGACGATCTCGCCTTGAACCGCTTCCGTCGAACCCATGTCGAAGTTCTCGATGCGCTGCACCTGAGACAACGGAACGGCTTTGAGGCCCTCGCGCATGGTCTTGAACAGGAGAATACTTTGACCGTCTTCGCGCGGCTGTTCGGCAGGCACTTCGTCGGCCTGGGCTTGAACCGCTTCTTGCGATAGGCTCGACGATAGCCCGTTCAAATCCAGGATCAGAACAACGCGTCCGTCGCCGAGAATCGTGTTTCCGGAAAAATGCTTTGTCGCGCCGAGCAACGGCGAAAGCGGCTTGACGACGATTTCCTCGGTATCGGCGATTGAATCGACGATGATGCCCATATCCTGGCTGCCGTTGCGGCAAACCACCACGTACCCTTGGAACGCATTGTGGCCGGGACGCCACGACCCTTCGCCGCTATTGAGGCTCAGAAGTTCGTTCAAATTGACGAGCGGCAGTAAACGATCGCGCAGCCTGAGGATCGGGGCGCCTTTCAGATCGTCGATTTGATTTTCCGAACGGTCCGAAATGCGGACAACCTCGTGAACCGCAATTTGCGGTAAAGCGAAACGTTCTTCGCCGCTGGTCACAATCAAAGACGACACGATTGCCAGCGTCAGCGGAATCTTGATCGTAAACGTCGATCCTTTTCCATAGATCGAACGGAACTCGATCTTGCCGCCGATCTTTTCGATGTTCGACCGCACGACGTCCATGCCGACGCCGCGGCCCGAAAGGTCCGAAACCGTCTGCGCGGTGGAGAAGCCGGGGGCGAAGACGAGGTTGTCGATCTCGCTGTCGGCCAGTTCCGCGCCGGCATCGACGATGCCCTTTTCGACGGCCTTCTCCAGGACGCGCTTGCGGTTGATGCCGGCGCCGTCGTCATCGATGGTGACGACGATGCGGCCGGACATGTGAAAGGCGGAGACCTTGATCGTGCCTTCTTCCGGCTTGCCCAGTTCGCGGCGCTTCTCCGGCGATTCGAGGCCATGGTCGATAGAGTTGCGGATCAGGTGGGTGAGCGGGTCGTTGAGGTTCTCGATGACGGTGGTGTCGACCTCGGTGCCCTCGCCTTCCAGGACCAGGCGGGCCTGCTTGCCGGTGGCGGTGCAGGCTTCGCGGATGACGCGGGCCAGGCGCATGAAGACCGGCTTGACCGGCTG
>JAGREB010000385.1 GCA_020446775.1 Paracoccaceae bacterium | reverse complement strand
GGGCGGCCCAACGTCGGCAAGTCGACGCTGGTCAACCGGCTGGTCGGCGATGACCGCGTGCTGACGGGGCCGGAACCCGGCATCACCCGCGACGCCATTGCCGTCGACTGGATCTATAAGAATCGCCCGATCCGTTTGGTCGACACCGCCGGCGTGCGCAAGCGGCCCAAGGTGATCGATGCGGTCGAAAAACTTTCAGTCGGGGAAACATTCGAGACCATCAAGATGGCCGAAGTGGTGGTGCTGGTCATCGACGGCACCGTTGGCCTCGACAAGCAGGACTTGACCATTGCCCGGCACGTCGCCGACGAAGGCCGCGCGCTGGTGGTGGCGATCAACAAGTGGGATGCGGTCGAAGACCGCCAGAAGGTGCAAAAAGCCATTGCCGAGCGGCTCGATGAATCGCTGGCGCAAGTCAAAGGCGTGCCGCTGGTGACGATTTCCGCCGCCACCGGACAACGCTGCGAAGCGCTGCTCGATGCGGTGCTCAAGGTTCACAAAACGTGGGATACCCGCGTGCCGACCGGCGCACTCAACCGCTGGCTCGAAGCCCTGATCGCGCATCACCCGCCACCGCTGTCGATCCACAAGCAGCCGATCAAGCTGCGCTACATGACGCAAGCCAAGACGCGGCCGCCGACGTTCGTGATTTTCTCGAGCCGCGCGGGGGATTTGCCCGAATCCTACATGCGCTATCTCGCCAACGGCTTGCGCGAGACCTTCAAGCTTGCCGGCGTGCCGATCCGCTTTTTGCTGCGCGCGCAGAAAAATCCCTACGCAGATCGAAAATAGAATTTATCCCTTCCGGACGAAAACGATCTCGCCGGTTTTGGTACAGGCCGGCTCGGCGAACGCAACGAAGGTCTCGGTGATGTCTTCGGGCGTCGGCAGCGTCATGGGGTCTTCGCCCGGTTTGGCCAAAGCGCGCATTTTGGTGCGCACGCTGCCGGGGTCGAGAATATTGGCCCGGACATTGGTGTGCTTCACTTCCAGCGCGTAGGTTTTGACCATGCGCTCAAGCCCCGCTTTGGAAATCGCGTAAGGTCCCCAATACATCGCATCGGCGCGCGCCACGCCCGAGGTGACGAAAATCGCGCGGCCAGTCTCCGAGGCGCGCAAGAGTTTGTCGAAGGCGCGGATCAGCCGCCAATTGGCGGTCAAATTCACCGCCATGATCTCTTCCCACATTTTGGGCGGATAGTCGCCGGTGGGTGAAAGCTGGCCGAGCAGTCCGGCGTTGCCCACCAGAATGTCGAGCTTGCCGTAGCGCTGAAAAATCGCGGCGGCGGTTTGATCGATTTTGGCGTAGTCGGTCAGGTTCTCGGCGACCAGTACGGCATTGTGACCGGTTGCGGCGCGGATTTCGTCGTCGAGCGATTCAAGCTCTTTCTTTGTGCGCGCGAAGGCGATGACCGTTGCGCCTTCCTGAGCGAAGCGTTTGGCAACGGCGCGGCCGATCCCGCGCGACGCGCCCGTGACCAGGGCCACGCGTCCGGCAAGACGCCCCTTTGAATTGTCGTTGCTCATCGAGTCACGCCCGCTCTTGCAGCAAAGACAGTTGCTTGGGCAGCGTGCCGGCTTTCTGATCGGTCAGCGGCAGCGGATAATCGCCGGTGAAGCAGGCGTCGCAAAACTGCGGGCGGTCTTCCAAGCGCTTGGCTTCGCCGACGGCCCGATACAACCCATCGATCGAAATGAACGCGAGGCTGTCGACGCCGAGCAGTTTGGCCATTTTCGGAACATCGTACTTCGCCGCAAGCAAGCCGTCGTAGGACGGCGTATCGATCCCGAAAAAGCACGGATGCGCGGTCGGCGGCGAGGAGATGCGCATGTGCACTTCGACTGCGCCGGCGTCGCGCACCATTTCAACGATCTTGGTCGATGTGGTGCCGCGCACGATCGAATCGTCCACCAAGACAACCCGTTTGCCTTCGATCTGGAGCTTGTTGGGATTGTGCTTGCGCTTCACGCCCAAGTGCCGGGTTTTGTCGGTCGGCTGGATGAAGGTGCGGCCGACGTAGTGATTGCGAATGATGCCGTACTCAAAAGGCTTGCCGATCTCAGCAGCGAAGCCGAGCGCCGCCGGGACCCCGGAATCGGGGACCGGGACGACAACGTCGCATTCGGCCGGCGATTCCTTGGCGAGCTCGGCGCCGATGCGTTTGCGCACCTCGTAGACGCTGCGGTCCTGCATGATCGAATCCGGGCGGGCGAAGTAGATGTATTCGAAGATGCAGAAACGCGGATTTTGCTTCGGGAACGGGTTGAGGCTGCGCACGCCGTCCTTGTCGACGATGACGATCTCGCCGGGCTCGATATCGCGCACGTAATCGGCGCCGATAATATCGAGCGCGCAGGACTCGGAGCAAAGAATATGCGCGTTGTCGAGTTTGCCGAGCACCAGTGGCCGCACGCCTAGAGGATCACGCGCGCCGATCAGCGCGTGGTTCGTAAGGCACACGAACGAATAGGCGCCCTCGATCTGGCGCAGGGCCTCGATCAGGCGTTCTTCGATGGTCGCGCCTTTGCTGAGGGCGATCAGGTGGGTGACGGTCTCGGTATCCGACGTCGACTGAAACAGGCAGCCGCGGTTTTGCAATTCGCGGCGCAAGGTGAGCGCATTGGTCAGGTTGCCGTTGTGACCGATGGCGAAGCCGCCGGATTCGAATTCCGCGAACAACGGCTGCACATTGCGCAAGATCGTCTCGCCGGTGGTCGAATAGCGGGTATGGCCGATCGCCATGCTGCCCTTGAGGCGGCTCATAACCGCTTCGTCGTTGAAATTCTCCGACACATGACCGAGGCCGCGATGGCTGTGAAACTGGCGGCCGTCGCAGGTGACGATGCCGGCCGCTTCCTGGCCGCGGTGCTGCAAGGCGTGCAGGCCCAACGCCGTATGCGTGGCGGCGTCGGGGTCGCCGACGATGCCGAAGACACCGCATTCTTCCTTCAGATGATCGGCATCGAACGGGTCGGTGGTGAATGCTTGGGGTCCGCGATCCGGCGTACGTGAAAAAGGTGTCCGGATCATTGCGGCGCGGCTCCCGATTGCGGGAGCGCCTGGCTTTGCAGCAAGCGCTGGATTTCCTGGGCCTTGGACGGATCGATGGAACCGCTCGAGATCATTTGCTCGATCTGCACCTGGATGCTGGGGTCGAGACCGCTCTTGGCCAACAGCTCGCGCGCCTGCGCGGCCTTGGCCGGATCGATCTTGCCGCCGCTCAGCATTTTTTGCGCCTCGGCGCGTGCGCGCGCCTGCAATGCCGGATCGTTCATCAAGCGCTGCGCCGCTTGCTGTTGTTGCGGTGTCAACAGGCCGCTGTCCATCAGTGCTTTGCCGGCGTCTTCGATCGACGTGCCTTGCAACAGCCGCTCCATGTCGCGGCGTTCTTTATCGCTATAGGCGCCGTCCGGCGCTCCGTCGCCGCTTTCGGGCGTCGGCTGGGTCAAGCGGTCGAAAGTGTCTTTAAGTTCGATGACGCCTTTCGCCGTACCGGCGGCGTCCTTGGTCGCATCCTCGGCGGCCATCAGTTGATCGGGAATGATCTGCTTGATGCCGTCGGCCGTGATCTGAATCAGCGGCAGCGTCTTGGCGGATTGCATCCAATCCGGGCGTTTGTCGGGTCCCATCAGCCAGTCGCCGACCATCAGCATGATGGCGAGAATCACCGCGGCGCGCGCCAAACCGAACAGAAATCCGAGCGAACGGTCGAGGGCGTTGAGCGCGCTGGCTTTGACGCTTTTCGACAACGTGTTGGTGATCAGCGACAGCACCAGCAAACCGATTAGAAACAGGGCGATGGCGGCCGCGCCGTCGGCCGCCCATGTGAACGGGATTAGGTCGTTCGCGAACGGCCGCACATAGGGCAGTCCGTACATCGCGCACAGCACGGCACCGACCCAGGCGCCGATCGACAGGATTTCGTGGACAAAGCCGCGCATGAACGCGAGCAGCGCCGAGACCAACAGCACCACGATGACTGCAATATCGAGACCGTTGATCGGCAGGCTGTCCATCAGTGTCCCGATGCCGTTCGTGTTTGTCCGTCAAAGCCGAACATCGACACCACGTCCTGCACGTGGCCCATTGCTTTGGTGGCAATGTCTTTGACCGAAATGTCTTTG
>JAGREB010000384.1 GCA_020446775.1 Paracoccaceae bacterium | reverse complement strand
ACTGCGCCAGGACAACGCGCTGGGCTCGCTCTTCAACATGGTCGGATTTCAAACCAAGCTGAAGCACGGCGAACAGGTCCGCATATTCCGAATGATTCCCGGACTGCAAAACGCCGAATTCGCGCGATTGGGCGGTATTCACCGCAATACCTTTATCAACTCGCCCAAATTGCTGGATAGCGCGCTGCGCCTGAAAGCGCGGCCATCGATCCGCTTTGCGGGGCAAATCACCGGATGCGAAGGGTATGTCGAAAGCGCGGCCGTGGGCTTGATGGCTGGACGTTTTGCTGCAGCCGAAGCCGCCGGGAAGATGCCCCAATCTCCACCACCGACCACAGCGATGGGCGCGATACTCGCTCACATTACCGCCAATGCGGAAAGCTCGACCTTTCAACCGATGAACGTCAATTTTGGACTTTTCCCCGATATCGACGCCCGTGACACACGCGGACGCCCCCTTAAAGGCCGCGAGCGGAAAAAGGCACTGTCAGCGCGCGCGCTCAGCGACATCAAAGGGTGGATTGAAGGCGCTCAACGCGCGGCGGCGTAACGGCTAATAAGCGCCGCGCATTCCGTTCCACATCAAACGAATTATGCTTGGCCGTGCGCGGACGACCCGTATGTCGCCCGGGTCGTATTCCGCTTGCGCCAGAGTCTTGAGATAGTCATCCGCAATCGTTGCCGGCAATAAGGCCGGCACTGCGGCACGAGCAACTTTCAGTGCGCGTGCATCGGTCAAGTGGCGCCGCGCGGTATCAACCATCGCACGCACCAGCGATTTGACGGCATGGCGGTTTTTTGCATGAGAAAGCGTATCGGCCGTGATACCGGCTTCGGCCAATCGATCGGCGGTGATAAAGATGCGCTGTTCTGCGGCGTGAAACAGCACGGCGCGCGCCAAGCCCGTCATTGCCCAGGCAATTCCGACGTGGTTCGCCGCGGTAATTTCGGGTGGGCTGTTTGCACCGAGAACTTCGGCCGCCAAGATTTGCAGACCCCCGGACGTACCTGATGCGTAGGTTTCAAGCTCTTGCGAATCGCGAATCAGGTTCTGCAATTCTTCATCCGCAAAGTCGCGCTCCCGCACCGATAGCAAAGATTCGAAATGCGTTCGTGAGAGCCTGCGGCGCGCCACGCACGCAGCGAGCGAGGATACGATGGGATTTCCCTGCGGCACCGTACCGCCATCATAAATTGCAGCGATGATGTCTCGCCACCATTGCAGCCGCATGCGGCCGATAATGGGTTCCGACACGGTGCCGCGGATACGCGCGATTTCGGCGTTGAACGCATAAAGCGCGAGAAGATCGCTTCTGACAGGACGCGGTGCGAATAAAGCGGTTAAATAGCGGTCGCGATCCTCCGCCCTGACAAACCCGGCAATATATGCGTTGTTGTTCGACGCCATGGCCCTGCCTGGACGTTTTTGGGCTCGCCAAATGGCAAGCGACCCAATTATCAATGCCCTGCACCTGCTTCACCATGCCACCGCCGCCAAGGCAACGACTTTGTGCACATGAACGTCCGTATTCAGGGTGAAAATTTTCCGGTGGCCGAGTGGTTCATTGCCCGCCGGTTGCGGCCCGCTGTCGTTGCCTATTACGCCTTCGCGCGCGCCGCCGACGATATTGCCGATACACCGTCTGAAAGTGGAGATTGGAAGGTAAGCAAACTCGATGCAATGGCCCGCGACATGCAAAATTCTGTTCCAGAAACGTTAGGCGGCCGATTGCGTGCCGTTTTAGACTCGCGCCGCATCCCGCATTCATGTGCCCTCGATTTGCTTGTCGCGTTCAAGCGCGATGCTGTGAACTCGGCCGTCACGTCCCTTGACGACCTCAGCGACTACTGCCGGTACTCCGCCGCCCCGGTCGGGAGGTTCCTGCTCGCGCTACACAACGATTATGGTCACGAACCCGCATCCGATGCTCTGTGCGAAGCGCTGCAGATACTCAACCATGTTCAAGACTGCCGCTCCGACCTCGAAAATATGCAGCGCTGTTACATACCTCGTATTTGGTTGAGTGAAATCGACATATCGCTCGATGATTTCGGAAACGACCGAAACAGCACCGCGCGGCAGACATTGAAAACACGCATGCTCGATCATGCGGCGGCTTGTCTGTTCCGCGCAGAGAATTTGCCACGTGCTATCGGAGATCGCAGACTTGCGGCCCAGACCAATGCCATACTCCGGTTGGCGCGGCGGCTGGAGAAAAAATTGCGCGCAGGCGATCCATGGCAGAGTCGCATCGCGCTCGTGCCGACGGATTGGGTTTCTGCTGCGGCAAGTGGATTTGGAACGTTCCTTCGGCACTGAACATGCAAAGCAAACTGCAAAACAGTTCGTTTTACTGGCCGATCCGCTTGGTTCCATCTGAGCGGCGTGCCGCGCTTGCAGCGGTGTATGAATGGTGCAGTTCGCTCGATGACATTGTCGACGGCCAAGGGCGGGCCGATGGCAAAGCCGCCACTCTGTTCGCGTGGCGGCAATGGCTGGCGGCCCCCGACAGCGATCCGCCTCACGAACGCGATTTAGCGCGAAAATTTGCGGCGACATTCGATGAGTTCGGTGTCGCGCGCGCGGATGCGGAGAAATTGCTCGATGGCTTTACGCAAGATCTCGCCGGCGACGTGCGGGCACCCGCGACCGCCGACTTGATACGTTACTGTCAGCGCGTTGCGGGTGCTCCAGGCCGCATGTGCCTGACTGTCTTGGGGTGGCACGCACCGGACGCCGGTGAATTCGCGGATGCGGCCGGGGTCGCCGTTCAACTGACCAACATCCTGCGCGATATCGAGGAAGACGCTCTTCGGGACCGGCTATACATACCGCGCGAAGCGCTCGACGCAGCGGGGATCGACGCGTCCGACCCGAAGAGCGCGATTTCCCATCCCAATTTCGACCGGGCGTGGCTGGCTGTCGCGCTCCTGGCCAACGCACATTTTCTATTGGCTGAATCGCTGCTTCCGAAAGATCGCCGTAAACAGATCCGCCCCGCACTTGCCATGCTCGCCATCTACCGCGCGCTGCACGCGGGTTTGCGTAAACGCGGCTGGCGCCGGAACGCACCGCGATTTCGGCTCGCGCACTGGAAGTATGCGGCGATCACGGCACGCGCATTGTGTTTCGGCACCATTCGATGAAGCTCGGCTCGCGATGACCGTTCACATCATCGGCGGCGGGCTGGCTGGCCTTGCCGCGGCGTTGAAATG
>JAGREB010000383.1 GCA_020446775.1 Paracoccaceae bacterium | reverse complement strand
TCGTGGCGCACGATGTTGAGCACGCCGCCGACCTTGATGCCGGGCGCCGCGGCTTCGTTCAGGAAGCGCACCGGCACGGGCACGTGGACGACGGTGTCCTTGTCGATCCGGCGGAAATCGGCGTGAATCGGACGGTCGGTGACGGGATGGATTTGAATATCCATCGCCATGGTCCGTTCCGCCTTCTTGGCGTCGCCGATGGTGATTTCAACGATATTGGTGCGATAGCCCTTGGTGTGCAGCAGGGTATCCAACGCACGAGGTTCGATAGCAATCAGGGTCGCATCCGCTTTGCCACCATAGATCACCGCCGGCACAAGGCCTGAGCGGCGTGTGGCGCGGGCTGCCCCCTTACCTGCCCGATCCCGTGCCTGGACCTGCATCGAGGTCGTCGTCGGCATGGAAATCTCCTTAGGTTTCAGTCGGTTGGCCGCCATCGGCCAACCCAGCGGGCCTCCAGGGGTGCCCGTCCGTCCGCCCGGTTTCCCCGGCGGCGGGCGCTGTGTACACGGTTCGGCTAGGTCAGGCAAGGCACGAAGGCGGAAAGGGCCTCGGTACGGTTTTCGACCGTAAAAGCTTAGGGTTTGAATTGGTTCGGTTTTTTCGGGGAATTGAACGACGGCACCGGCACGGTGGACGCGCTGTTCTGCCGTGCGCCGAGTCCGGAACAGTCCGAAATTTGAATCCGGCCATCGGACAATTTAAAATAGAAAGTGCGGGGACCTGCGCAAAATGGGGGAGGGGATTCGCGATGGCTGCTTTTCGATGGCTGGCTGCGATCTTGTCAGCGAACTGCATTTTGGCCGCGTGCGCTGCGCCGATGTCGAGCGCGCCGGTCGCCGAAAAAAGCGTGCTCATCGCGCCGGCGGACGCACCGGTCAAGACGGTGCAATTGGCGAGGTTCGACATATCCATTCCCGCATCGCGGATCGTCGGGCGGCGCACAACCGGGTTTCTGTGTCTCGGCGGAAATGATCTCCGCATGGGCCAAATGGACGCGCTGGTGGGCAGGCGCGAACTGGTCGATATCTTCGAGCAGGAATTCGAGTCGGCGAATTACAAAGTCGTCGGCAACCCCGACGCGCTGTTTGCCGACGCGCGCAAAGAAACGGCCGATCTGATGATCGGAATTCTGATCAAGAATGTCGAAGCAAACATTTGCTTTCCGTCCGAGGAATACAACTTGGCGAGCGGTAACGCCAAATTCATGGTGCAGTGGCAAATCTACGACCGGCTTCAGCGGGAAACCATTCTCACCGTAGATGTGACGGGGTCCTCGGAGGTTTCTCTCAGCAGCACCGCTCCCGAAGAATCCTTCCGTCAGGCGTTCGCCTCGTCCGTGCGTCAGCTCCTCGCCAGCCAGGAATTTTTCGATGTCGTCACGGGCCGGCGCGAGGCCACGCGTGCCGCCGCGATAAAGGCGCAAGACAAGAAGGCCACTGTTTCGATTGCCACCGTGCCGCTCAGCACCAAGCCGTTCGAGACTCAAGCGACCGATATTCGCGGCCGGGTCGCGACCATCCTGACCGGCGAGGGCTCGGGCAGTGGATTCATGATCGCGGATCGATACTTCGTGACCAATCAACACGTCGTCGGCGGTGCGGCGTTCGTCAAGGTGAAGCTGATTACCGGCCGCGAAATCTTGGGCGACGTTATCGCGCGCGACGTGGGGCGCGACGTGGCTTTGATTCAAACCGAGCCCGTGGGCCTCGGCGGTCTTCCCATCAGACTCCCGGATGTGGCCATCGGGTCGCGCGTCTTCGTGGTTGGCTCGCCGCTCGGCGAGGACAACGAAGGCACCGTGCTTTCGGGTATTGTCAGCACCTATCGCGTCGACGACGACGGTACGCGCTATATTCAAAGTGACGCGGGCATTTTGCCGGGAAATAGCGGCGGGCCAATGCTCGACGAAAGCGGAAATGTGATCGCGATCACCGTTGCGGGCATCATCGATCCGCGCACCGGAGGGTCCACGGGATTGAATTATTTCATCCCGATCGCCGAGGCGCTGGAAAAACTCGGCGTGACTCTTGCGGGGCCAAACAGCTAAGCAGGCAAATGCCGCAAAACAAAAACAGGCCGGATCGCTCCGGCCTGCTTTTCGTTTCCGCCAAGTGTCGTTAGGCGATGTTATTTTTCAGAAGTTCAAGCAACTTGCCCATGGCTTCGCGCGAGCCTTCTTGGTTGTAAACCGCGCTGCCGGGAACGCTCCAGCCGTGCATGCAGCCTTTGTACACCTTGATCTCGGCGGGCAAGCCGGCGGTGTCGAAAGCTTTGCGAAGTTCGTCCTTGGCTTCGGGTTGCCGCTCGTCGTCGTTGTCGGCGATCCCGAAATAAAAGCCCGCCTTCATTTTCGGCACGAGCAAATGCGGGCTGTCGGGTTTGTCGGTGACAAGGCCGCCGCCGTGGAAAGAACCGCCCGCGCCGATGCGGCCCGGCAACTCGGCCGCCGTACGCATGACCAGCGGTCCGCCCATGCAATAGCCGCTGGTGCCGATCTTCTTGCCGGTATCGACCGCCGAATTGGCGTCAAGGAACGCGACATAGGCGTGCGCGTCGGATTCCGGATTTCCCGGCTGGGTCAACTGACCCATCAGTTGCATCATGACTTTGCGCGCCTCGGGATCGCCGAAGTCCGAACCTGCGGGCGGCAACGGCGCCGGGCCGGTACGGTAGAACGGGTTCGGGATCAGCACCGTATAGCCGGCGCTTGCGATCTCCCGGCCCATCTCGCGGAATTCGGGGCGCAGACCCATGATGTCGGTCCAGACCAACACGCCCGGGTGCTTGCCCTCGGTCGGGTGAATCAAAACCGCATCGGCATTGCCGTCGCGCGTTTTGATCATGACGTCGGTTTCGGTCAGCGCCACGTCGGCGGCTTTGGCCTTGCTGGCCGCCAAACCGGCGGCAAGCGTGGCGGCGCCGAAATGGCGGCGGCTCAAATCGAAAGTCGGTTTTGATTTTTCAGACATGTGTCCTCCCCAGGCTGAAAGTGGCATGAGCCTACACCAACAGCCCCGGCGCGCGGCAAGGACCATCTTGATGAAATCCACGCATTTGAACGCGCGTGTTTGTCCGGCGGTCGGTCAAATCCGGTCCGTCAAACTTGGTCGGATGTCCGATAACGGTCTAAGCCGACTTCTGTTTTTGGCTCCACGTAGATCCCGCGCCGCATGTAGTCGTCGATCACGGCGCGCAATTGGCGCGCGCCCAAATACGGGTTTTCGTAAGGATCGCCCGCCCACAGGTTCGACGGGAAGCCGATATCGGGGCCGTAATGGTGGGCATAGACGTGGGCATCGTTCCACAACGCGTAGTTGGTGCGCGGGTTCGCCCGCGCGCGGCGCAGCGCCGCAAGGTCGATATGGCCGCGGAATACGACCGGCCCCGGACCGTCGACCGTGCCTTGCAAAGTGCCGTCGAAATTGACCATGCGCGAATGGCCGCGCCGGAAGAACGTCATGACCTCCGACTCGACCGACTTATATTCACCGCCGTCGATCGCCGAGAGCATATAGACGGTGTTTTCGAACGCGCGCAGCTGACGGGCATTGTCCCACGCGCGCCGGCCGTCGCCGCCGTGCGGCTCGGACGAGGAGTGCAGGATCAATTCCGCGCCCGCAGAACGCAGGCCGAAGGCGACTTCCGGGTGCATGTTGTCGAAACAGATCATGTTGGCCAAGCGGCCGATCTTGGTGTCGGCAACGGGGAACAGCGCTTCATACCCGAAGAGATCGAGATACTGGTCGAGGATGCTGCCCGGCGTCGTGTCGGGCAGGAAGCCCCACACGTCGGCGCACTGGTTCTTGCGGTAGGTATGGATCAGGCTGCCGCTGTCGTCGATCAAGAATGCGGAGTTGAACACGCGGCCGGGCAGCTTGGGGTGAACCTCGAAGTTCTGAAACGCGACGAACACTTTGTTGTCCTGCGCGAACTTGCCGATCTTGTCGAACACTTCGTCGGGATAACTGATGGCGACGCGTTCCATGTCGCGCACGGTCCGTTGGATGCCGCCGATTCCACCGGGACCGGTCAGCCAAAACTCGGGAAATACGACGAGGCGCATCGATGGGATGTTGGCGCGCGACGCCGCCAGCGCCAAACACTCGTCGAGATTCATGTTGATAATTTCGCGCGCGTTGTTGACGCCCAGCGGAATCAGGCGCGGGACCGTCTGCACGATGCAAATGTCGTAGTGTTCCTCGTAGTCATTGCGCTGCGGACCGGTCGTCTTGGCTTCGGCGGTGAGCCGCGCCGCTGCCAGCTTGCGCCAACTCTTGCGGTCGGTCGCCGGAGCCGGGGACTTCGAAGCGGCGGCCTTCGTCTTGTATCCGCGCCCGTAGACATCTGCGCGCAAAATGGCCGGAAGGCTTCCTTGCGGTGTCGAGCGCGCGCGGCGCAGGAGTTCCATGTCGACATCAGGGGTGATGAAGGTTTCGTCGCCGCGCGCGCGCACTTCCGGACGCTCCCAATGATAGAGCGCAGTCGCCTGCGGCAGTTTCACGATGCGCCCACCGTCATGCATCTCGGTCGGACTGGCGGTCGCCACGTAACAGCGGTTCTCGCCGGCGCGGCCGAAACGCGATTGACTGCGCAACGCGAAGTGCTGGTCGCTGCGCTCGATGCATGGATTGAGGATGATTTCCGCGCCGTGAAAGGCGAGGGCGCGTGCGTACTGCGCGTACATGATGTCCTCGCCGCACAATACACCGACTTGGGCGAACGGCAGTTTGGCGACCGGAAAATCGTTGGGTTGGCCGAAGGCGCTGGTAGTGTCGCCGAACCCCTCGATCAAGTCCGGGGTGATCTTGGGCGCACGCAACAGCAACTTGCCGTTCGGGCCGAACACAAAGCCGATGGTCTGCGCGGCTTTTTGGCCCTTGGCGCGTACGGTCGCCGATCCGGCCAGATAAACCTTTTTCGCCTTGGCCGTGGCGCCGATGGTTTTGAACGCTGCCGTTTCGGACGGCGCGATTTTTCCGGACGGCGCGTGCGGCAAAACGATTAGGAGTTCGGGTTTGTCCTCGCCCGACTGGCGTACACCTTCGCGGACTCCAGCGCCGATCAGAGCGTTCAAGTCCTTCGCGTTACTCGGGCTCCACGCAGCTTGACTGAGAATCAACATTTGCCACCTTGCAGGCTTCGACAAGGAAACGACCCTAGCGTTAGCGCGCACGTCACTCTACCGCGAGGTACTCCGAGTGCTCAAAGAGTGGGCATTTTGCCCGATCAGCGGTCGGGGATCGGCCGCGTCGTCAGGAATTGATTGAGTTGGCTCCGTGTTGCCGGCTCAAGGCGGGCGCGCTCCACGATAGCGCCGGAATCCTCGTTGATGCCGTAAAAGCGGTAACCGGCCGGGGCCAGTTGGTCCGAAAGCTGCGCGCAGACCGAGGCGTCGAAGCTCTCGAGCAAAATGTCCGGCCGAAGACCGAGTACAGGCCCCATCCCCTCGAAAACCAGGCGTTCGCCTCCTTCGACATCGATTTTGACGAGCGGCCGATCTCCGAGCGCGATCGGTTTGGTCAGCTCGGAAATCGTTTCCGTCGGAACCGCAACCGATACCGCGCCCGCTTCGGCGCTGCCGCCGAGATGTCCGCCGGGTGAGATGTGGCCGTCGTCCTTGGCGACCCAACTGAACGGGGCCCATCCCTGTTTGTCCGCCGCCGCGACCGGCTTGCAGGCAATGTTGGCCGCACCATTCGCGGCGACATTGACCGCAAGGCGCGCGAACGCCAGCGGATTGGGTTCGAGCGCCAATACCGGCGCCGTGCCATTTACGGACGCCGCCGCGAGCGAGAAAATTCCGCTATTGGCGCCGATGTCGATCACCGCCGATGCCTGTGCCGCGACGCGGCACCACAGGCCGAGCGATGCAGGCTCGTAATGACCGGCGTCTTTGAAGTTCGACGCAACCCAACAGTCATGGCCGTTCAAGAACATGACAAACGGCGGGCAGCCATCGATGCTTATATCGATATACCCGAAGTAATCGCCGCCGGTCGTTTGGTTGAGGGTCGCGAGGTCGGCGGCGGTTCGCATCGCTGTCGCGCCTCGCGGTCTTGCCTATTCGAACAGGCTCGAAACCGAACTTTCGGTCGATATCCGCTTGATCGCTTCGCCCATCAGCGCGCCGATCGACAACTGGCGGATGTTATTGGCAAGCCGAACCGCTTCAGTCGCCTGAATGCTGTCCGTGATGACCAGTTCCTTGAGTGGCGACGATGTCACACGTCCGACTGCCCCGCCTGAGAGGACGCCATGAGTCACGTACGCCGACACCGACTTGGCGCCTTCCTTCATCAGCGCTACCGCCGCGTTGCACAGCGTTCCCGCCGAATC
>JAGREB010000034.1 GCA_020446775.1 Paracoccaceae bacterium | reverse complement strand
GGCTACGGCTACGGCTACGGCTCCAAGGAGTATTGGCTTGGCACCGTGCCGTACTTTGCGGCGAAGTGGTCATCAGACCAGCAGCAGCGGCTTGCCGATCTGCAGCGGGACGGTGTTGTCATCGCCTTCTGGCGATCCAATGCAAACGGCCGTGCGTGCAATGGCGGCAATAACAAGCCGGTGTCTGCGGGGACGATCGAGGAAATCAAGGGTCCACTTGAAATCTGCACAGAGCAGGCACTTCACGCGACGTTCATTCCTCCGAAGTGGAAGGGGAAGCGTTGGTGGATTGTTGCGCTGCATGGGGAAGTGCAGTCTCTGTCCGACAAGGTCGGCGCACTCAAGCGCGAGGTCATCGGAGAATGCCTCTGATGGTCGATCGCCTCTCCGGCTTTCAGATCGCGACCTTGCGTCAGGTCGCGATCTGCACTGCAAATGGCGGGCAGGTCGCGCTCACCCGTGCTCAACGCGAAGCCATGGTGCCGCTTTGGCGCGCTGGCGCAATCGAGGTCTGGCACCGCTTGGTGCCGGATGAGGGGAGCCGTGGGCCGTTCTATCGTCCGTCATCACGCGGTTGGGCGCTGATCAAGTCACTGTTCGGCTGGTCAGATGCGCAATTGGGTCGAGCGGCATGATGTACCCGTGCATCTGCCATGGCCGTTGGCCGGCTGATCGGTTCGATCGCTTCCTCGACATCTATCGGCTGTGGCGGCTGTACGGCGCGCCGCGCCTGCTCTCCCTCAAAATGGCGTGGTGGTTCTCGAAATGACCGCTCATCTTGACGCGTATCGGGCGCTGTGCAGCGCCAAGCGGCCTGCGCCGGCGTCTACCGGCATCGCCAAAATCCCCGCGCTCAATCCGACGCTGTTCCCGCACCAGCGTCATGGCGTCGAGTTCTCGCTGCGCTGTGGGCGTGCGGCGTTGTTTTATGACACCGGCCTCGGCAAGACCGCGCAGATGCTCGAATGGGGTCGGGTGATTGTCGAGCACAGTAATCGACCGGTGTTGATGCTGGCGCCGCTCGCGGTCGGCAAGCAACACCTGATCGAGGCCGAGCGTCTTGGCGTCGAGGCCAAGATTTCCCGCCTCGGCGTGGCGCCGAGTGTCCCTTGTGTCGCGATCAGCAATTATGAGCGTTTGCAGAAGTTCGATTCCGCCGACTATGCCGGTGTGATTCTTGATGAAAGCTCGATCCTCAAGAGCTTTACCGGCACCACGACGCGGGCGCTGATCGAGGCTTTTGCGCAGACGCCATTCCGTCTGGCCGGGTCGGCGACGCCGGCGCCGAACGATCATACCGAGCTTGGCCAGCATTCGGCGTTTCTCTCTGTGATGCCATCCGCTGAAATGCTGACGCGGTTTTTCATTGCGGATCAGGCCAATGCGGGAGCGTATCGCCTGAAACGGGCCGCGGTGCGGCCGTTCTGGGATTGGGTCGCCTCATGGGCCCGGTGCGTGTCTAAGCCGTCTGATCTCGGCTTTCCCGATGACGGCTACGTGTTGCCGCCGCTCGAGCTGCAGCGGCATATCGTGGCGAGCGATAGATCGGTGGATCGCGGCGCCGAGAAGGACGGCCAGGCCAGGCTGTTCCGGTTGCCCGAGCGTAGCGCGACGTCGATCCATAAGGAAAAACGGCTGACGGCTTCGGCGCGTGCCGCGAAGGTGGCCGAGCTGGTCGCCGGCATCGATCGGCGCGAACCGATCTGCATTTGGGTCGATACCGATTACGAGGCCGAGGCCGTGCGCGCTGCGGTGCCTGAGGCTATCGAAGTGCATGGCCGCATGACGCCGGATCAGAAGGAGGACATCCTTCATGGCTTCACGCTCGGCGAAGTGCGGGTGCTGCTGACGAAAAGCAGCATCGCCGGCTACGGCCTCAACTGGCAGCATTGTGCGAACACCATCTTTTGCGGCCTGTCGTTCAGCTATGAGAGCTTCTATCAGGCCGTGCGCCGGTTCTGGCGGTTCGGCCAGAAGCGGCCAGTCAATGCGCATGTGGTGCTCGCCGATACCGAGGCCGACATCGCGGCCGTCGTTCAGCGCAAGACCGAAGATCACGACCGGATGAAAGCCGAGATGTCCGCCGCGATGCGGCGCGCGGCGATCCAGCACTCTGTTCTGCACACCTATGAACCAACGAGGGAGGCTGCGCTTCCGGCGTGGCTTGAGGCATGAAGGTTTTCGATTCGGCGATCTCCGAACAGTTCGCGGCTTACAACGTCGATACGGTCGAGTTCACCGCGGCGATGCCGGCCAACAGCATTGACTTGTCCGTGTACTCGCCTCCGTTCTCATCGCTCTACATCTATTCCGAATCTGAGCGCGACATGGGCAACGTCGCCAACGATGACGAATTTCAGGAGTGTTATCGGCCTCTGGTGCGCGATCTGTTTCGGGTCACCCGGCCGGGACGCTGTACGGCGATCCACGTCAAGGATCTGGTGTACTACTCGAATGCGTCGTCCAAGGGTGATCGTGGCCTACGCGATTTCACTGGCGATTGCATCCGCACCCACGTTGCCGAAGGCTGGACTTATCATCGCCGCATCACGATCTGGCGCTGCCCGGTGCGCGAGATGCAAAAGACCAAGAGCGACCGGCTGCTCTACAAGAATTTTCGGCAGGATGCGGCGCGCACCGGCGGCGGCATGCCGGAATATCTCGTGGTTTTCCGCAAATGGGCCGACGAAATGGCGGACACGTCACCGGTCGTTCACGAGGCTGCGCAGTATCCCGTTGAGTCGTGGCAGCACATGGCGCAGCCGTCCTATCTTATCACTGATCTATGGAACGACACTGACGAAACCGACACTCTTAATGTTCGCGTGGCTCGCGATCCGGACGCGGAGAAACACCTGTGCCCGATGCCGCTCGATCTCACCGAGCGCATGGTGATTCAATATTCGAATCCGGCTGAGACGCTTTATTCGCCGTTCATGGGCATCGGTTCCGAGGGCGTAGTGTCGTTGCGCAACGGCCGCAAGTTCATCGGGACCGAACTGAATCCGACCTACTACGGCCAGGCCGTGAAGCATCTGCGCGAGGCCGAGGTGGCCGGGCCTGCTTCCGATCTTTTCAGTCGCGCGATCTGAGCGCGGCGGTGCTTTAGCGAAATTCAGAGGTGAGACATGCAGCAATTCGATCTGATCGCGCATCTTTATCGGCAGCGTGCTTTCTCGCGCGCGACGTTCGGTCCCGGCGCGCGCACGGCGGGTGTTCTCGATCATATCTGCAAGGAATTGAAAGAGATCGAGGCCAAGCCTGATGATCTATCCGAATGGGTCGATCTGATCCTGTTGGCGCTCGATGGCGCGTGGCGCCGCGCAGAGTCGTGTGGGTTTTCGATCGAGGTGGTGGTTGCGGCGCTCGCCGACAAGCAGGTGCGCAACGAGCTTCGCGACTGGCCGGACTGGCGCACTGCCGATCCCGACAAGGCGATCGAGCATGTCCGGAAATCCTGACATCGCCTTCGCGATCGCCTCGACGCACGCCTTGCTGCTGTCGGCGCGGCTCCTGATCGGCGCGCTCGCGGTGTTCGGCGTGGCGCTGTTCGTCCTGACTGTGGCCGGCGGCTGCATTCGGTTCTTTGCGGGCGCTGCCTTCGTCCGCTTTCTCGAAAGGTTTTCCCGATGAATAGCGATTTTCTGGTGTATCTCGCCGGCCCGATTTCCGGCCTCACCTATGACGGTGCCGAGGACTGGCGCAAGCTGGCGAAAGCCTCGCTTGCCGGCCACGGCATCAAGGCGGTGTCGCCGCTGCGCGGCAAGGATTATTTGCGCGGCATGCCTGCGCTGACGGCCGACTGTGCCGGCTATGGCGATCTCAATTGCATGTCGTCGCCACGCGGAATCATGACCCGCGACCGTTTCGACGCGACGCGCTGCGATACCTTGCTGGTGAATCTGATCGGTGCGGAGCGTGTCTCGATCGGCACCGTGATGGAGATCGCCTGGGCCGACCAGTGCCGCACGCCGATCGTGGTGGCGATCGAACCGCACGGCAATCCGCATGAGCACGCGATGATCACCGAGGCGATCGGGTTCCGCGTGCCGTCGCTGTCCGAGGCGATCCATGTCGTCAGGGCGATCGCCGACAATCGTCAGTCGAACTGATCGGTCATCCCATGATCAAAGGGCAAAGCTTCACTGTGCAGTTTGTCGCGCGCCGTCCACGGCGCGTCGAGGGCGGCGACGGTGCGTTCAATCCGGAAGCCTACAAGTCGAAGGCCGGCGACCCGCTCCGGCAGGGCCGCGTCGATGCGCCGGCGCGCGGCGCGGCCGTCGTGACGCCGACGTTTCACGATGTCGCCTCTCATATGGATGTGCGGCTCGGCGCGGTGACGGTCGGCCGCATCACGCACGATCCGACCACGCGCGGTTGGCTGTGGGCGGTATTCCTGCCCGACATGCCCCGCACCCCGCGTCCCGCCGCCGATTGCGCCAAGGCCGAGGCGGCCATCGTGCGAAAGGTGCGCGAGTGGTGCGAGGCCGCCAGGCTGATCTCGGTGCGGCGGGGGTGATCATGCGGGTGCTGGTCGCTTGTGAGTTCTCCGGAATCGTACGCCGGGCCTTTGCCGCGCGGGGTTGCGACGCTTGGTCGTGCGACCTGTTGCCGGCCGAAGATGGCAGCAATAAGCATATTGTAGGCGACGCGCGCGACGTGCTCGACGATGATTGGGATTTGTTGATGGTGGCGCATCCGCCGTGCACGCGCTTGTGTAACAGCGGCGTGCGTTGGCTCACAGCGCCGCCGGCCGGCAAGACGCTGGAACAGATGTGGCGCGAGCTTGACGAGGCGGCAGCGTTGTTCTCCGCGTTCTGGAATGCGCCAATCTCGCGTGTGTGTATTGAAAATCCGGTTATGCACCGTCACGCCAAGGCACGCGTCGTCAACTATGAGCCGCCAGCGCAATCGGTGCAGCCCTGGCAGTTCGGCCATGGCGAGGTCAAGCGCACTTGTTTCTGGTTGCGCAATCTGCCGCTGCTGCAACCGACAGAGATTGTCACCGGTCGTGTGGCGCGGGTGCATCGCATGTCACCTGGCCCGTTGCGTTGGAAAGAGCGAAGCCGGTTCTTTCCCGGCATTGCCGCGGCGATGGCCAATCAATGGGGCGATCTCGCGCCGGAAAGGTTTGCGGCATGACTGATACCCCGCACCCCCCCGTTGGAAGGGGTCCCCGAGGTTGCGTCTGCGCTGTCATGGGGCGTGCTGTGGCGCGCGTCGGAAAGCGAGTATACGCGCGCCGACGTGAGGTTGCGCTCGCTCACCGAACGCAGCCTCACCGATCGGTCGCCGGTGCTGCGCGGCGCTATCCGCGATGCGATCCACGCGCGCGATGTCTTTGCCGCGATCTGCCGGCTGATCGAGCGCGTCAGCGCCGACGCGGCGATCAAGGCGCGTCTGCGCGAGATCGCAACAGCCGAGCGTGCCGCGTCAGCGGATGATGGCGTAGCGATCGAGGCAGCGGAATGAAATATCCGGCCTGGCATTATCCCGTCTTTTTCAGCTTCCGCGCCTTGCGCAGGTCGGCATTCACCTGCGTCTGCCAGCCGCGGCCGAGCGCGCGGTATGCGGCGACGACATCGGCATCGAGCCGGATCGTTACCGGCTGCTTGGCATCGCTGCCGAGCGGCGGCCGGCCGCGTCGGATCACCGTCTCGCCGTCGCGAATCTCGGCGCGCTCGAAAAAGTCGTCATCGAGTTCCGGCGCGTCGTCGTATTCGCGCGGCTTGATCCGGCGCCGGTCAACCTTCGCCAAATCGCTTTTGATGCTTCGCTTGTTCCCTGGCATTGCACTTCCTCATCGAAATGATGTGGCGGGCCGCGCCACGCGGAGTCCACACGACCATCACCATGCGCCCCGCCAGAAAGCCGATGGTCTGGAAACGCGGCTCCGGATAGGCGAAGCGGCGATCCTCGGCCGTATAGGTGCGGCCGGCGAACACCAGTGCCGCATCCTCGAACGCAAGGCCGCGCTCGGCGAGGGTGGCGTTGCGCTTGGCGGGATCGAAGGTGATGTCCATGTCTTAAATGTACATACGAAAAATAACCGCGTCAACAAAAATGTATGTACGAAAAAAAGAGGTGCGCGGATGATTTCCGATGATGCGCTCGCTGCGCTGAAAGATCGCAATCCGGTCGATCAGGTGGCCGCACAATGGGTGACGCTGCGCCGTAAGGGTCCCGAGCGGCGAGGTCAATTCGTCGGTCCGTGCCCGATCTGCTCGCGCAACAGCAACTCGAAATCCGCCGGTCGTTTCGAATGTGACGCCGACAAGTGGGTGTGCGCGGTGTGCGGGGATGGCGGTGACGTGATCCGGCTGGTGATGAAGCGCGAGGGTGTCGATTTTCGCACCGCGCTTGATCGCCTCGGCGGTGTGCGCGATGAAGCGCCGACGCCGGCGCTCGCTCGCAAGCGCGGTATGAAAGACTATGACGCCGGCGTCGCGCTCGACGATCCGCTCAACGTGCCGCCGGCCTATGACGGACGGCCCGAGCTGGTCGCGGCCTGGCGCGACGGTTGGCGCACCGCAAAGCGCCGCGCCGATTATGAGATGTTCGCCCGCGAGCGCGAACGCAAGCGGCTGTTGCGGTTCTGGAATGAGGCGGCCGGTGATGCGCATCGCCGCTATCTGGCCGGGCGCGGCCTGCTGGTGCCGCGCTCGGCGCAACTGCGCACGCACGCCGCGATGCCGTATTTTGCGGACGGCCGCGAAAACGAGCCGCTGCTGATCCACACCGGCCCGGCGATGCTGGCGCCTTTCTTCGATATCGCCGGCGCCTTTATCGGCCTGCATATCACCTGGCTCGATCCGGTGTTTGCCGATGGCGCGGCGGCGCCGGACGCGATCGTCGCCGCCTTGCGCAAGAACAAGGGCAAGGCGCTGATCGTCCATCCCGACACCGGCGAGGTGCTGATCGCGAAAAAGATGCGCGGCACCAAACGCGGCGGCTACATCGATCTCGGCGGCTGGCCGTGCAACGATGGCAGCTATCGCCGCATGATCTCGGGCGAGGGGATCGAAACCGTGCTGTCGCCCTTCACGGCGATGGCGCGCGCCCGGCGTCTCAAGCCGGGCGATCTGTTCCGCTGCGCCGGCGATCTCGGCAACCTCGCCGGCAAGGCGTCGGCGACGGTCGCGCATCCGACCTTGAAAGCCGACGCTGGACGGCCGCAGCGCGTGCCCGGTCCCGAGCCTGATTTGTCGTCGCCGGCGATGCCGGTGCCAGAGACGATCGAGGATCTGATCCTGCTCGGCGACGGCGATTCCGATCCCGTGCTGACGCGGCACGCGCTTGCGCGCGCCGGTGTCCGCCACGCGCGGGACAATCGCATCGTGCGCGTATGCTTTGCCGCCGATGGTCACGATTTCAACGACATGCTTCCCCGCCCGGCGCGAGATTAACAAACCGGGCCACAAACCTGACAAGAGCAATGACCGACCACGATTCCGATCCCTATTCCGATCTCGCCGACTACATCGAAGGCGCGCCCGCTGCCGCGCCCGTCGTCGCCCCACACCCCGCGTTGGCGGGGTCCCCCCAATGGCTGGGCGAGGACGATGGCGAATCGGAAGGAACGCCGCCCGACGATGCCGCCTCGATTAGCCTTGAGGTGATCGCCGTGTGCGCGCGCGAGCCTCAGAACGACACCGGCAACGGCCAGCGGTTGCTGCATCATTTCGGCCAGGACCTGCTCAACGTGCGCGATGTGGGCTGGCACGCGTGGACCGGGACGCATTGGGAACGCGAAGGCGGTCAGGAGATCGCGGTGCGTCGCGCCCAAGCCACGGCGACGCGGATCGTGCTCGAAGCGGACTTCCTTGCGCACACGCCGCACGAGGCCGCGCTGATCGAAGCCGCCGACGATACCGCCGCCGCGCTTGCGGCGATCGACAAGGTCAAGGAATTGACCGACGAACAGAAGGCGCGCAAGCGCGACCTGCAGCAGGCGGTCGATGCCGGCGCCTGGGCGCGCGCGCAGTTGCAGGCGCGGCAGATCGCGCGGCGCAAATATGCGGTGTCCTCGGGCAACGCGGGAAAGATACGCGGCATGCTCGATCAGGCCTTGCCGCATCGGACCATCCGCACCGATGAACTGGACGGCAACAAGCGCGCGTTCAACGTCGCCAACGGCACCCTGCATTTCATCGGCACCGACGAGCCGGACCCGGACGCCTCGGATCATTCCGACCGCACCGTGAAGCGCTACCGCGTCGAGCTACGCCCGCACGATCGCGCCGACAATATCAGCAAGGTGGCGCCGGTTGAATATGACCGCGCGGCGACGTGCCCGCGCTTTTTGGCGGCGGTCAAGCGGTTTCAGCCGATCGAGCCGGTGCGCAAGTTCGTGCAGCGTTATCACGGCTATGCGCTCACCGGCCTGACCGGCGAGCAATGCCTGATCTTCAATTATGGAACAGGATCGAACTGGAAATCGACCTTTACCGAGATTGTCGCACGGATCATGGGGCCGTATTGCGCCACCATCGCGTTCGAATCGCTCGCCGGCGACGGGCAAAAGAACGGCTCGCAGGCCTCGCCCGACATTGCGCGCTTGCCGGGCGCGCGACTGGTGCGGGCCTCCGAACCGGAGCGCGGCGTGCAGTTCAAGGAAGCGCTGATCAAGTCGTTGACCGGCGGCGAGCCGATGCTGACGCGGCACAACTTCAAGGACTTTTTTGAGTTCACGCCGGATTTCAAGCTGTCGCTCGCGGGCAACCACAAGCCGCAAATCAGCGGCGTCGATGAGGGCATCTGGCGTCGGATCAACTTCGTGCCGTGGCCGGTGTCGATCGCCAAGCACGAGCGGCGGCCGATGAACGAGGTGCTGGCCGAACTGTGGGAGGAACGCGCCGGCATCCTCAATTGGCTGATCGCTGGCGCGCTCGATTACCTCAATCATGGCTTGCGCCCGCCGCAGGAGGTGATCGACGCGACCGCCGATTACCGCGAGGAAATGGACCCGGTCGGCACCTTCTGTGGCATCTGCGTCGAGGCGGTGGCCTCGCACCCGGACGGCACGCCGGCGAGCACGGTGCCGGCCCGCCAGATGTATGACGCTTTCGCCGCGTGGGCGGAAAACAGCGCGGTGCGGCCGTGGCGGGAAAAGAGCTTCGCCGAGGCCATGGCAACCAAAGGCTTTCAGAAAGAGCGGCACCGCGACGGCGTGCGCTACCTGCATGTCACCTTGAAGAACGTGCCGACGCGCCGTCGCCGTGACGACGATCCGCCGCATCCGGCCGACAATGACGAGTTGGCGCCCGTCTAGTGTGTAGGGTGTGAAGGGTGTGTGTAGGGTCGCAGGCAACCCTACACGGCCGAAAAGCGCCGGCGGATCAAGATGTTATCTGGTGGCGTGTAGGGTGTGTAGGGTTGCGGACCCTATACTATGCAAATTTCACCTTGGGGGTTCGGGGGCATGCTTTTCAGATAAATTTCACACGTAACGCAAGGCTTAACCCTACACACCCTACACACGAGTAAATAAGTATATGAAATTAAAAAGGAATTTTGGTGTGTAGGGTCGATCGTGACCCTACACAAAATGGCCCTCACCCTACACACCCTACACACTCTTATCGATCGAGGCGAAAACAGATGAAAAAACTTATCGACATCGAAAAGCTGTTGCAGTGGGCGATGCGCGACGAATTGCCGAAGGGCCGGCCGGTATCTGCCGAGATCGGTCACGTCATCGGTCGGCGTCACCGCCGGCGTCCATTTTCTCTTGCGCTGAACGCTGGTGTCTTGCCTGACGTTGACTGCTTTGGATTTGTGCCGGGCGAGCCGCATCCCGATGCCTGGCTCGTCGCGGAGGCTGTGTCCGGTTTGGTGACGGAAGGGCGGCTCGAAACCTTGGACGACGCGGTGCTGATGCTGGGTGAGTTCGCGCCGATTGCGGGGGATGCTGCGGCTGCGTTGTTGATGAAGGTCTGGAATCCGCAGGCGATTGTTGTGTCTCACGCCGTGCTGCACAGGCGTCCGCCATGGCAGTTTGAAATGGCGTCGCCGTATCCGGCGCAATACGAATACCGCGATAAGGCGGGGTCGCTCCGCACCCGGACTCGCGTTGAGGGATATGGGATGGACGGTCATCTGGTCGAATTGCGCCCGCGCCGCGGCCGGGCGGCGCAAGCGCGCGGTGTCTATGATCTGGCCTGCGCGCCGCGTTGTCACCTGGTTTGGAACGATCCGGCGCCTCTCGCCGTGGGGGATGCGAGGGCCGAATACTTTGCGTGGCGCGCGGCGCTCGCGTCATTGGCTGCGGGTCTGGCCGGCCAGTTGACATCTTTCGAACCGACACCGCCGGCCGCGCCGGCGATGCCATGGATTCTGGACGATGAGATTGTCACCCGCGTGCTGTCGGACGGTTTGCCGCCGGGACTGCTCGGTGAAAAGCTGCGCTTGCAACCGCAGCGGCCGGCTGCCGGTCCGCCGGTCGAATCGTCGATCGAGCGCGAAGCGCGGCGCGGCGAGGTGAATTACCGCGCGGCGGTGCGCGCGAAACGCCTTGCGGCGCGGGCTTAATGTGCGAAGTATGTCAGGGGTGATTGACCGGAACGTGGTTGGCCGTATACACATGCGTCGTTGATGTAGAGTGGCTATATCTGAAATAGCTTGAACCCCGCCGCGCTGGCGGGGTTTTTCGTTTCAACGATCCTGCTCTCTCTGATCGGTTCGGCGAGCCGGAGGTGCCGGACTGCCGGCCATCGCAACGAATGCCTGACGGCCAACCTATCGCATGGTTGTAAAACACGGCGCTCGCGCTTGACCGACGCGCGAAAAATATCGGTCCCAAGTTTCACAGATCATCAGCCTGCGCTGCGCGTGGTCATCGTCCATGCCATGTTGCCTTGTACCTCACGATGTCGCTCACGAAGCGGCGCGGGCTGATGTTGTTTTTCGAGGTTGATGCCATGGGTTGCCGCTGCGCTGAACGCAAACAAGCGATCGTGCGCGGCGCGACGGCCGCCGTGCGCGGTGACGTGAAGGCGGCGGCGAGCGCCGCAGCCTTTGTGTCCCGAACGCTGGCGCAAGACGCGCGCTCGGGGGCGCTGCGCACGGCGGCCGGCCATCAACTCGCGAAGCTTCGCGCCTCGATCACGCGGGGGCGTTGATGGCGATTGCAAAACTTGAGATCGACGCGACGCAGATCGATCACCTCGGCGAGTTGTTCCGCATGGCGCGGCATCGCGCCCCGCGCGCCATCGGCCGCGCCGTGCGGCGCACCGGTGACATGACGAAAACGCGCGTCATCCGCACGCTGGTGAAACAGACCGGCCTCAAGCGCCGCGTCATCGTCAAGGCGGTGAAGGCCAGGCCGGCAGTTGAAACCTATACGCTGCTTACGCGCGGCGGTGACGTGTCGTTGAAATACTTCGGTGCGCGTGAGACGCGCCGCGGCGTGTCGGCCGCTCCTTGGAATAAGAGGCGCGTGTTTAGCGGCACGTTCACGCGCGGCGGGCGCTTTCCGCACCGTGTGCCGCTCGATCTCGGTGGTCATGTTTATGCCCGTAGTGGGCGTGGGCGGTTGCCGATCGTCAAGCAAAAGTCGGGGTTGTTCATTCCGAAAGAGATGGTGAGTGGCGCCAGCAAGGCGTCGTTCCTCAACACCGTGCGCACCGTGCTGCCGGTGCGGTTGCGTCACGAGATCGCCCGCATCCTAGGCGGCGCGGGCTGACGGGAACCGCCGGCGGCCGGCCGGCCGATCGGGCGAGGTCGGGCGGGTCCTTCCCCGGCCCCCACCCCTCGCGGCGCTTAGGCGGCCCGAAATCGCGCCAGTCGATCAGTTCGCAAATCAGGGTTTATAGCCTTAATGACCGGCGCGCTTGAGCTTAACACCCCGGCAGCGGCGGTGATGATGACGATCGCCGAGATCGCCGCACGCGACGCCGTGTCGCGACCAGCGGTGTCGCAACAGGTTAAGCGCCTGGTCGAGCAGCATGGACTGCATGTCGATCGCGACGAGCGCGGCCGTGTCGCTCAGGTCAATGTCGCGCAATACGACATGCTGCGCGAGCGCCATGGTGACCCCTCGAAAGATCAGCGGCCCGAGCGCGAGGAAGAACAGGAACCGGCGCGGGATTCGTATGACGAGGCGCTGCGGCAAAAGACCTGGTACGAGGCCGAGCGCAAGCGCCTTGACCTTGAGGAAGCACTTAAGCGGTTAGTACCGGTCGATGATGTGATCGCGGCGGTTGATGCTTTGAGCGAAACGATCACCAGCACGGTGCGCACCTTGCAGAACGAAACGGACATCCTCGCTTCCGCGCTGGCGCGCGGCGGCCCGCATGAACTGCGCATCGCCTTGAAGGCGATCGAAACAAAGATGCTGTCGGCGATCGCTACGGCGCTGGATGCCATCGCGGAGGGCAATAAAGTTACGGAATGAGATCATGAGCGGCCATCCATCAGCGTTGAAAGTGATGGCCGCGCGGTTAGCTGCGAATGTGCGCCCGGCCGAGCCGATGGCGTTGTCGCGTTGGCTTTCAGAAAATCTTGTTCTGGTCGATGGTCCTGTCGCCGGCAATCTCTGGTCGGTCGCCGGTGCGCCGTATCTCGTCGAGATCGCCGATTGCCTTTCGGATGATCATCCCTGCAATTTCGTCACGGTGCGGAAATCGCAGCAATCCGGAGCCTCGATACTGGCGTTGGGATGGTGCCTCTATGTTGCTGCGGTCGAGCCGGCCAATATGCTCTATGCCGTGCCGGGCATCGAAGCGCTGCGCGATCTCAACAGCGGCAAGCTGCAACCGCTGATCGACGCCTGGCATAAGAAAACCAAGCGTCAGGTGATCTTACCGCAGACGGCGCGTTCTGGCGCCGGCTCAACGACGTTTGAAAAGGTGTTCGCCGGCGGCCGACTCTATCTCGGCAACGCGAATGCCGTGATGGACCTGTCGTCAAAGACGATCAAGAAAGGAGTCCGCGACGAATATTCGAAGTGGACGGACATTCCCGGTTACGGCGACCCCGGCAACCTGTTTTTCGGCCGCTTTACGGCGTTCCGGCGCTTCAAGACCTTTAAGATTCTCGACATTTCGACGCCGGAAATCGACACCGGCGACGAAAGCGGCGAGACGGAAGGGCATTGCCGCATCGATCGTCGCTTCAAGGCGTCCGATCGGCGTTTTTGGCACTGTCTTTGCCCGGAGTGCGGCCAGTTGTTCGTGCACCAAGCGGACAATCTTGTGATTGATGCGGAGCATCCGCATCGATCGGCCTATCGCTGCGATTGCGGGCATCACATTTCCGAGGCCGAGCGCATTGTGGCGATCGACAACGGGGCATGGATCGCGACACGCGAGGATGGCGACCATCCCGGCTTTCATATCGACGCCTTCATTTCAAAAATGATGAGCTACGAGGCGATTGCCGAGGACACCATCGCGGCCAAGACGGAAACCGCAAAGAAAGACCTGTGGAATCTTGTCTATGGCCTACCGCGCAAGCCGAGCGGCGACGCGCCGGATCATGAAAAGCTGATGCTGCGCCGGGAGGAATGGCTCAAATGCGGGCATGTCCCGCCGCGCGGGTTGATCCTGACGGCCGCAGCCGACGTGCAGATGCGCGGCATCTGGCTGGAAATCATTGCGCATGGCGTCAACCGCGAAACGTGGGTGGTCGATGCACGCTATCTCGACGGCGACACCGACAATCACCGCAACCCGGTGTTTGACGAGCTGCGCCGGCGCACGATCGACGCGACTTTTCCGGATGCGTTCGGCGGCAAGCGCAAGCTCGACGCGCTGGCGGTCGACTCGGGTTATCGCTCAAATCAGGTTTATGCTTGGGTGCGCGAGAACCAGCGGCAACACCCTGACACGGGTCAGGACCTGATCCTTGCGATCAAGGGCACGCCAGGCTGGGGCAAGCCTGCGGTCGGCACGCCAACGCTGGTTGATATCGACCTTGGCGGGCGCAAGGTGAAGCAAGGTTGCAAGGTATGGGGCGTCGGCACCTGGCCCCTCAAATCGGATTTCTATTCGTTTCTGCGGCAGGAGGGCGTCAAGTCCGGCGCGGCGCGTGATCCGGACGGCTATTGCCATTTCGGCATGTGGGTCGATGAGGTCTATTTCAAGCAATTGACCGGCGATCGCCTTGAGCAGGTGAAAGTGCAGGGGCGCGTCGCCGGCCAGAAGTGGGTGCAGATCAAGAACAACCACTTTCACGATTGCCGCATCTACAATCTGGCAATGGCGGAATATCTCGGCATTTCGACAATCACGCCGGAACAATGGCGCGCGCTGGCGTTGCGGCGCGGGCTTCCGGCGGATGCCACCGAGATTACGTTGTTCGCGCGTCCGTCCGTTGCGGCAGGTTCTGAGTCCGCAAATTCCGCTGTGGCATCAGCGGATGATCCGCCGGCGGCCGAGCCGTCGTCACCGCCCGCAAATGCCAGTGACGATGCACCGCCGGCGGCAACCGCGCCGGTCAATGACGGATGGATCGGCCGGAATACCGGCGGGTGGTTGAACAGGTGAGGATCTGTAGTGCTGTTGTTCTATTGGCCGCTCCTATTGTGGGCGGCGCTGTTCTCGCGGTGTACCGCGCCGGCAAGCTGCCCGAATTGTCACAACGACGATGATTGCAGCAACGTCGATACTTGTCGCGCGGTCGAGGCTTCCGATAGCCTGCCGCGCAAGCGTCGGTCCCGCCGGCGCAAAGCTTGAATACCAAGCGAGCGGGGCGGCGATCGGTTGCTGATCATGGCGTTGTCCATGATCCCGCCGCCCATTCTTTTCGCACGTCGAGGGCGTGAAGGCAGCTTTCGTACCTGCCGGGGCGTTCCCGACTAGCTCGACGTGCGGCCGTGGGCGACACGGCAACGATGTGGTTTTCGCGCGGATGTATACTCAAGCGCCCCGCATCGTCGGCCGCTCGATGTTCCGTTCTTTGCGGCGGGATCGGGCGGCCGTTCCGTTTTTGTATCGTACGAAACAAAAAGGCTCCCATGCAGACCGGTGAGAATACGGTGGTGCTGTTGCTCGACAGCGAGCGGCAAACAGTTGTGCTGCGGCTCGGCGATCGCGAGGCCGAAATGAGCCTGTCCGATTGGTCGAAGCTGATCGCCAACCCGCAGGCGATCAAACCCAAGCAGGTGGCGTGATGACGTGCACGCAAGCAGATATCGACGCGCTGAAAGAAGCGATTGCGACGGGTGCGCGGCGCGTCAAGTTCGGCTCCGGGCCGGATAGCCGCGAGGTCGAGTATCGATCCTTGCAGGACATGATCGACACGCTGGCGCTGATCGTCAACGAGGTGCAGCCGAATGCACCGCAGCCGATCCGGACATCGTATATCGCGCATAGTCGCGAGTGAGGGGCGGTACATGAATGCAATTGACCGCGTCGTCGCCTATTTCGCGCCGGCCTCCGGTTTGCGCCGCGCGGCGGCGCGCGCCGGCCTCGATCAGGTGCGCAACTATGACGGCGCGATGTTCGGCCGCCGCACCGCCGGTTGGCGTGCCACCAACGCCAGCGCCAATGTGGCGATCAGGGGCGCGTTGCCGCACCTGCGCGCGCGCTCGCGCGATGTGGCGCGCAATACGTGGTGGGGCCGGCGCATCAAGGAAGTTTTCAGCGCGCACGCGGTCGGCGCCGGCATTATGCCGAAACCCGATACCGGCGACAAAAAGCTTGATCGCAAGGTCAAGGCGGCTTGGAAGGAGTGGGGCAAGCACTGCGACGCCGAAGGCCAGTTGAATATCGACGGGCTGATCAAGCTCGCGACCGACTGCATCATCGAATCCGGCGAGGTGCTGGCGCGCTTTCAGATGCTGTCCAGCGCCGAGCGTCGCAAGGGCGTGGTTCCGCTCGAAATCCAGTTGCTGGAACCGGATCATCTTGATTCGTCGCGCGACCGGGTGATGCGATCCGATACGATCGTTGATCAGGGTATCGAGTACGACGCACGCGGCAAACGTAAGGGTTTTTGGATTTTCACGACGCATCCCGGCGCGCGCGGCCTGGTGATGCCGTCCACGTCGGTGCGCATTGATGCGCAAGACATGCTCCATGTCTATCGCAAAGAGCGCATCGGACAGGGGCGCGGCGTGCCGTGGTGCGCGGCCTTCCTGCTCAAGGGCCGTGATGTCGCCGACCTTGAGGAAGCGGTTGTTGTCAAGGCGCGGATCGAGGCTTGCCTGTCCGCCTTCATCAAGACCAACAACACCGCTCGTACGCTCGGCGACGCCAAGACGGAAACTGCATCCAACGGACAGCGCCGGCGGATCGAGACGTTCTCGCCAGGTATGATCGGATATCTCGATCAGGGCGAGGACGTGGTGACGGTCAATCCGTCGTCGTCGATCCAGTTTGAAGGCGTCTTGCGTACCGCGTTTCTGGCGCTCGCTGCGGGCGCCGGCATCACTTACGATCAACTGACTGGCGATTTCACCCAAGCGAATTTTTCTTCGCTCAAGGCCGGTAAGATCGAGTTTCGGCGCATCGTGGAACAATTTCAACACCTCACCTTGGTGCCGATGCTGCTTGAGCCGCTGTGGGACCGCTTCATTGAGACGGCCATCCTCGCCGGCATCCTGCCAGAGCGGGCGGCCGGCTATCCGGTCGAATGGATCATGCCGGCGAATGAGCCGATCGATCCGATCAAGGATATGCAGGCAGATATCCTTGCCGTGCGTTCCGGCCGCATGACCTGGCACCAGTTCGTTGCCGCATGGGGCATCGATCCGGACACGCAACTCGATGAAATCGAGGCGTGGTTCAAGGACATCGATCGCCGCAAGATCGTGCTCGACACCGACCCGCGCCGCGCGCTCGCCTCGACCAAAGGGGGTGCGTCGGCGGAATCACAAACTGAGGTCAACACTGATGTCAAACCTGCAAAAGCCGCAAAGTGATGCGGTCGATCCGCACATTCTGCCAATGCAGACCCGCGCGGCGCCGCTCGGCTCGATCGATGCCGACAAGCGCACCGTCGAGGTGACGTTCACCAGCGGCGCCGCGGTGCGTCGCCGGCGCTGGATCGGCTGGGATACGTCGATCCCGTTCGATGAAATCCTCACCGTCTCGCGCCAGGCGATCGATCTAGATCGCCTCAATGCCTGCGGGCCGGCGCTCGACAGCCATTCCGCCTACACGACGGCCTCGCAGGTCGGCGTCGTGGAGCGGGCGTGGATCGCCGGCAGTGAGGGGCGGGCGCTGATCCGCTTTCCGAGCAAAGGCCTCGACGAGCGCGCCGATCGCATGTTCGGCCTGGTGTCTGAAGGGATCATTCGCAACGTATCGGTCGGTTACGCGATCAACGAGGTGCGGGTGGTTGCGCCTGAGAAGGCCGGCGAGGTCGAAAAGCGCATCGTGACGAAGTGGACGCCTTACGAGATTTCGTTCGTGACCGTGCCGGCCGATCCTGCAGCACAAACCCGGCGGGCCGATCTCGATCAGTATCCTTGCGAGATCATTCGCGAAACCCGCACGCATGCCGACGCGGCGCTTGCTCGCATGCGCATGAGGGCGCTGCAGCCCTAGCTGCGCTTTTCTTTCTTCCTTGATTTGTCACCTGCGCTCGGTCGGGGCCGCAGGATCACGGCGTTTTGCCCCGGCCATCCGCAAAATGAGAGATATTCGATGAAGTTCTCGAAATCCATCCTGATGCTTGTGGTCGGTGCTGCCATCGCCGCCAGCATGTTTCTGCTCTCGGCCGACGCTTTCGCCGCGCCGCTCGCCCATGTCTCGGCCGCGCACGTGGCCGGCCACGATGTGCTCACGTCCCTGATCTATCAGGCCACGCCGGCGCTGGTCGCGCTGCGCGCCGAGCACTCCGATCTTGTCGCACGCGCCGCTGCGAAGCTTGCATCCGTCAAGGATGGCATGACGCCGGATGAAATCCGCGCCATCGAAACCGAGCATGCCGACCTGTTGCGCCAGGTGACCGCGAAAGCGGAGGAAATCCGCACCGCCGAATCCGCATCGCCGTCGCCGACGCCGGCCGATTCGACGCGCGCGGCGATCGATGCGGAGCGTGCCCGCAGCGGCGAGATCATCGCCCTTGCGATCCGCCACGGCATGCCGGCCGACTTCGCCTCGCAGCACATCGCCGCCGGGATCTCGCTCGATAAGGTGCGCGGCCTGGTGCTCGATGCGGTCGCGGCGCGCTCGGCCACGCCGCCGCTCAATCCGCGCGTCGAAATCCTGCAGGATGAGGGCGACACCATCCGCGCGGCGGTCGAGGTCGCGATCCAGCATCGCGCCAATCCGGCGTCGGTGCAACTTGACGATGCGGCGCGGCAGTGGCGCGGCATGTCGCTGCTCGAAATGGGCCGCGCTTTCGTCGAGCAGACCACGGGCCAGCGGATGCGCGGACTCGGCCGCATGGAACTGGCAACCCGGCTGCTCAATCTCGACACCGGCTTGCGTTCGGGCGGTGGCATGATGTCCACGTCGGACTTCCCGAACATTCTCGCCAACGTCGTGGCCAAGCGCCTGCGCAACGCTTACGAGACGGCGCCGCAGCACTGGAAGAAGCTGGCGCGCCAGAGCAATGCGCCGGACTTCAAATCGCGGGCGGTGATGCAGCTCTCGAACCTGCCGCAGTTCAAGAAGGTGCAGGAGGGCGGCGAATACAGCCATGCGGCGCTGGCGGACAGCGCCGAGCAGTATGCGCTGTCCACCTATGGCCGCATCGTCGCGATCACCCGGCAGACTCTGATCAACGACGATCTCGGCGCCTTCGATCGCCTGCCGATGCTGCTCGGCCGTGCGGCGGCGGAAACCGAGGCCTCGCTGTTCTGGTCGATCATTCTGACCAATGCCGCGATGGGCGACGGAACGGCGCTGTTCCACGCCAATCACGGCAATCTCGGCACCGGCGCGGCGATCGACGTGGCGGCGCTCAACGCCGGCCGGGCTGCGATGCGCAAGCAGAAGGGCTTTGCGGCCAAGGCGGCGGATGCCGACCCGCTCAACCTGACGCCGGCTTATCTCGTGGTGTCGCCGGACAAGGAAACCGAGGCGCAGCAGTTCCTCGCGACCACGCTCTATCCGCAGGAAGGCGCGAAGGTGAACCCGTTCGCCGGATCGATGACGCAGATCACCGAAGCGCGGCTGACCGGCAATGCCTGGTATCTGTTCGCCGACCCGGCGACGATCGACACCATCGAGTATGCCTATCTCGAAGGCGAGGAAGGCCTGTTCACTGAACAGCGTCTCGGATTTGAGATCGACGGCGTCGAGGTCAAGGGCCGGCTCGATTTCGCGGCCAAGGCGATCGACTGGCGCGGCATGTACAAGAATCCCGGCGTCTAGTTCGGGATTTCACCCCCCTTCGAATAGCGGCCGGTGCTGATGCGCCGGCCGCTCTGCGTTGCAACCGCTTTTCAGGAATTCGAGCGATGAAAAACTACGTGAAACATGGTGACACGCTGACGGTGACCGCACCGGCTGGCGGTGTCACCAGCGGCCAGGCGGTGCTGATCGGCGCTGCGCTTTTCGGCGTGTGCGTCACCGACGCCGCCGCCGGCGCCGATGTCGAGATCAAGACCACGGGCGTGTTCGAGGATGTGCCGAAGGCGGCCGGTGCAGCCTGGGTGCAGGGCGATATCCTTTACTGGGATGCCGCCGCCAAGAATTTCACCAAGACGGCGACCGCCAATACGCGCGTCGGCGTGGCCGTTGCCGCGGCGGCTTCGGGTGACGCGGTCGGGACGGTGAAGGTCGGCCCGGCGATCGGCTAATCGGGGATCGTTGTCATGGCGTCACCGTTTGCGCGTCTCGCGGCTGTCGCGGCGGTGACGCATGACAAGGTGCACGGCGAGGCTTTCGAGTTTCGGCCGATGAAACACCAGGCCGACCGCAATGCGCCGCGCGTCGTCGATGACTCGCGGCCCGTCGTCACCGCGCTGGCGGTGTGGGGCGATCCTGCGGCGCGCGCCGGTGCCGGGCCGTTTCATCAAGTCGGCGTGCAACCCGAGCGCGCCGGGCACTCGACGACGCGGCCTTATATCTCGCTGCAGCTCTCGCGCCTGCCGTACCGGCCAAGCGTTGGTGATCTGGTTTGGCGGCAGGAAGCCGAGACGCTGTATCGGATTTTCGAGGTGTTGCCATCGACGCCGGGCTTTGTCCGGATCAGCTTGAACGGGGCCTGACATGCTGGCGCGAACCTTCTTGCGGCTGTGCACGCTTGAGGCCTTACGGCCATCTTCGCTGCTCGCCGAGCCTGCGCCGGCATGGCCGACCCTGGCGGCGCAATATGTGTCTGACTCGCGCATCGATCCGATCGACGATCTCGGCGCCGATGAGCGGCGGCCTCTGATCGGCGTTTTCACCGAGGATTCCTCGCTTAACAAGATCGCGCAGGCCGGGCCGCAGTTCTATTTCGGCGAGGTCGATCTGGTGTTTGAACTGTCAGTTGTGCAGCAGTTTTCGGCGGACGGCGGCCCCGTCGTCGATTTCGCCGATACCGATGCGGCGAGCGAAGCGCAGCTCGATGCGCTTGAGGAACAGGTGTTCTTTTGCCTGCACGGCGGGCCGACCGGATCGCTATTCCGCAAGATGGTCAAGCTGCCCTTCGCAGAGTGGGTATCATCGGTGCAGCGTTCGGGCGAGGAAGCGATCCGGATCGCGCGGCGCACCTTGCGCGGGCGCATCCGTGTCAAGGAAAGCTGTTACGATGCTGCGCCGGCGACGATGCCGGCCGGCCTCGATCGGTTGCCGGCCGGCTTGCGCGAGATCGCGCAAGCGCTCGGCGTTTCCACCTATCTCGCCGATCTGGCGCGAGGCGTTGCTGCCGCCACGCCGGTGATGCCGTTGCGTGTGCCGATCGATCGTGTCGGCCTGACGCTGGCACCGCAGCCGGGTGTGTCTGATACCAAGCCGATCGAAGCGTCGGCCGACAACCTTGATGAGTGACGCATGACAAATTTTTTCTTGAAGCCGGCGCTTGGCGCCGATGGTGCACCGGTGCTGGTGCGCGATCCCGAAACCCATGTTCCGCTGTCGGCGCTTGGCGAGTGGAAACAGGCGGTGCCCTACTGGATGCGCCGCTTGCGGGACGGTGACGTGATCGACGCGACGCCGGTTGCCGACGCCGTCGATCGCCCGCGCAAGCGCCGCCCTGAGCCGACCGCCGACTGACGCCGGCGATGTTCTTTCACTTCTCTGCCTGATCTCGCCGGCGGCGCGCCGCGCGGCGAACATGGAGTCTTGTCTCGATGGTGTCTTTCAACGCAATTCCCGGGAACCAGTTGGTTCCGTTCTGGTATGCCGAAATCAATTCCGGCGGCTCGCCTTACGAAAATCAGGCCCGCCTCTTGCTGGTCGGCCAGAAAACCGCCGCCGGCAGTGCCGAATCCGGCAAAGTGATCGGCCCGATCCAGAGCCAGCGCGAGGCCAACGCCTTTTTTGGCATCGGCTCGATGCTGGCGGCGATGTGCGCGATCGCGCGCCGCAACGCGCCCAATCAGCCGATTTGGGCGCTCGCGCTGGCCGATCCCGCCGGCGCGGCGGCGGTCGGCTCGATCACGATGTCGGCGCCCGGCGTCACCGGTGCCGGCGTGCTGCATGTCATGGGTCGCCGGCTGACGTTCCAGATCAACGCGGCTGATACCGGGGCGCAGGTCGCGACCAAGATTGCGGCGACCATCAACGCGGCCAACCTTCCGGTGACGGCCGCCGTCGATGGCGTCACGGCGGAAAAGGTCAATGTCACCGCGCGGCATAATGGCACGCTCGGCAATGACCAGGAGGTCACCTTTGCCGCTGACGAGCCGAATGCGTTGACGGCCGCGAACTGCACTGTGGTGGCGTTGACCGGCGCCACCGGTGTGCCGGACCTGATCACGCCGCTGGCCAATCTCGGCGACGACGAGTTCGATTTCATTGCGGGTCCTTATTCGGACGCTACTTCGCTCAACGCGGTGCGTGATTTCCTCGACGACTCGTCGGGGCGCTGGTCGCCGGCGCAGCAGCTTTATGGCCACTATTTCACGGCGCAGTTCGGCACGCTGTCGGCACTGGTGTCATTCGGCAACGGCCGCAATGACCCGCATGCAAGCATCCTCGGCCTGCAGCGCGCGCCGACGCCGGAATGGGAATACGCCGCGGCGCTCGGCGGCCAGGCGGCGCTGCACCTGAGCGACGCGCCGGAAGTCTCGCGCCCGCTACAGACGCTGATCCTGTCCGGTGTGCTGCCGCCAGCCGATCGCGCGCTGTGGTTTGGCAAGGCCGATCGCCAGGCACTCTATGCTGATGGCATCGCCGGTTGCGTGGTGCGCGCCGATGGACAGGTCGCGATCGACCGCATTGTCACGACCTATCAAACGTCCGATTCCGGTGTGCCGGACGCGACGTTCCGCGACGTCGAAACCATGTTTCAACTGATGTTCGCCACGCGCTACACGCGCGGCGTCGTCAGCGATCGGCACGGCCGGCAGGCGCTGGCGGATGAAAATCCTTTCAACGTCTCGACCATCGCGACGCCGAAATCGGTGCGCGACACGCTGATCCATGCCTACACCGACTTGGTCGCGCTGGGCGTGCTCGAAAATGTCGATCTGTTCGCTAAGTATGTGGTGGTGGAGCGCGATCCGAACAACGCGACGCGGCTCAACGCCTATCTGCCGTTCGACGTGGTCAATCAGTTGCGGGTGTTCGCGGCCAACGTCACCGCGTTCCTGCAATATGCGTCGCCGGCCGGTGACACCGTGCAGGTGGCGATCTGATCATTCGGCGCGGCCATCACGGCCGCGCCGCTTTCCATTCGTTTTGAAACGGGGTTTTTGAGCTATGGCTGATAATTGCTGCGACAGCTTCGGCGGCATCGTGTCGATCACCGTCGATGGCGAGCGCCTGACGCCGACCGAGGCGGAAATCACGCTCGAAGTCGCCAATACCGAAATCGAGCACAAGGCGAATCAGGACGGGTCGCCGTGCTACATGGCGAAACCGAAACTGTATGTGGCCGACATCAAGTTTCGCAATGGCTGCGGCATTGCGTGGTCGGAGAAGCTGCGCAAGTGCAAGATCGACGTGACGATCGCCGAGGAAGATAACGCGCGCACGCATATGTTCACCGGCGCCCGCTTCGTCGGCACGCCGAAACTCAACCTGTCCACCGGAGAAGTCGATGGCGTGATGATCGCGGGGCCGAACTATCGGCCGCTGGTCGGCTGATCGCGCAGTCGCTGCAAGGCAGGAGGGTGAGACGATGAGCGACAAGACAACCGTGTCGCTGCGCAAGCCGATCATCGGCGGTGACGGTGTGCCGATTACCGCGATCGAGTTGCGCGAGCCGACCGGGAAAGAGGTGTTCCTGCTCGGTGAGCCGCAGACCTGGGTACGTTCTGGCGGCGGCATGGCGCTGATCGACAACGATCAGGCCATCATGGCTTATGCGGAGCGTTGCATCGTCAAGCCAGATCCGGTGCTCGCCATGGCGCAGATGGGTGTGCTTGACGCGCTGGCGGTGCGCGAGGCGATCAAGGGTTTTTTTATCGATACATCGACGAGCGTGGCGGCGACAGCACCATCGGGCTGATGTGCGATTACCTGGTGATGGTGGCGCGCATTGTCGATGCCGAAGCCTGCGGGCGCATGGCGCTGTCTGAAATCGAGGCGTGGGCCGCGCGTGCTGTCGCCATGGCCAGGAGGTGGAAGAAATGAACACCATTCTTGAGGCGCTTGCCGTCATCAAGGGCAAGGATGCGACCGGCGGCGCCTTCGATTCGGTCGCCAACAAGATCAATCGCCTGTCGCGCGCCGCCAAGACGCTCAACCGCGATGTGAACAAGCAGCTTGCGACCGCCTCGCGCGCCGAGATCGCCGCCGAGCGGCTGCATCGCGGTCGGATGGCGATCGGTCATGGCGCGAAGTCGGCCGCGGCGGCCACGGCCGCCTATGAGGGGTCGCGCGCGGTGCGGGCCATTGCCTCGCATACGGCGAAATCGGCATCCGACCGCGCGCACGAGGAAGTGCGCATGTCCACCTCGGGCATGCCCGAGCACGAAATCCGCGAGGCGAACGAATTGGCAGGTAAGCTGTCGGCGAAATACAAGTCGATTTCGCAGACCGAGATCATGCACACTCTGCGCAACATGCGCTCGGTGGTTGGCACGTTCGAGGAAGCCGCTCATATCATCGACCCGCTGCTTAAGTTGCGCGTGGTGGCGCAGGGCGCGCATCCGGAGCGCGCGGCAGAGATCGGCGAGGATTTCGATAAGCTGGTGAAAGGCATGGAAATCAAGGGCGTGACACAGCACATGCCTCAATTCCTGCACTATATCGACAACATGGCCAAGGCCCTTAACGTGTTCGGCGACACGTTGCGGCCGATCGATTATTATGAAATGTTCAAGTATGGGCGCGCCGCGACCAATGCGTTGAGCGATGATTTCATATTGTCCACGGCGCCGACGCTGGCGCAGGAACTGGGTGGATCGAGTGCCGGTAAGGCGCTGTCGAGCTTCCACACGCAGTTCGTCGGCGGCAAGATGTCGAATAAGGCTGTCGAAGCGCTCAACGAGATCGGTCTGCTTGACGAAAGCAAGGTCATCAAAACCAAGACCGGCAACGTCAAGGGCGTGAAGCCGGGTGGCATCGTCGGGTCCGAATATCTGACGCCTGGCAAGGAAAACCCGTACCTGTGGGTGCAGAAGGTGCTTTTGCCGGCATTGGCGGCAAAGGGCATAACCGATCCTGCCAAGGTGCAGGAGATCATTGCCGGTATCGCCTCGCAGGCGACGACGGCGCAGATGCTGTCGATCTTCGCGGCGCAGGCGGCACGCATCGAGAAGGATGCGCATCTTGTCGCCAATGCTGACGGTATGTCGGCGGCCGACAAGTTCCAGAAAAGCGATCCGAAGATCGCCCGCCGGGCGGTCGAGGCGCAGGTTGACAATTATCTGAGTAGCACTGCCAACCCGTTCGTGCCGGCGGCGACCACCGGCATGAACTGGTTGTCGTCTGGCCTCGCCTATATGAGCGATCGTGCGGCAAAGAATCCGGTGCGGGCCGCCGGCGAGTTGGGCTGGCTCACCGCCATGATCGGCGCGCTCGGCCTCGACAGCATGTCGGCGGCGCTCGGCTCGGCCGGCCGGCTGTTTCGCGGCGAGGCGCTCGGCGGTGCCGCCAGGTTCGGTCTGTCGAAACTCACGGCGGCGGCGTGGCCGATCATCGATATCGCCACGCGCCCCGATGTGCTCGATCCCAACGACCCGCATTTCAGCCGTTATGCGCCGCTGCATCACGACAAGCTGTCGAAACTCTCCGATCTCGATCGGTCGGATTCGCTGCTGCCGAAGGTCCGGCCGGAATCGTGGCTCGGGCGCTATGTCGGCGCGATCCGCGCCGGCCACGAGGCCGAGCGTGAGAAGATCGAGGCCGAGTTGCGCGATCTCGGCTTTGCCGGGCCGTCGGCGCCAGGGCGTGGCCTGATGGCCGGGCAATACACGGTCGAGGATATCCGCAAGGCGATCGGCGGCCCGGCGGCCGGCCCGCAGGAGGCGGTCAGGGCCGAGGTTGTCGGCAACGCGACACTGGATGCGACGATCAAGGTCGAGCCGTCACCGCTGTTCCGGACCATGGTGGATCAGCACATCGACAACAAGATCAACGCTTTTCGCGCGTCGGGCGGCCCGTCGTCCGGCTCGACCGGATCGACCGGCGGATCGATGCCTGAGGCGACCGCGCCGATGTAGCCGCCGGCGACCGAGGTTGGTCGCCGGTGCGCCGCTATCCATGCGGCGCGGCACGTCTTACCGGTCCTTCGCGCGGGCATTTTTGTGGGGTTTTGCGGATATGGCGACCGAGTGCCGTGACTGGCTGTCCACTTTGTGGGCGGCCTCCTTCAAGGGGGTGCCGTTCTACTTCGAATCGGACAAGGAAAAAGGCGGCCGTGACAATGTGGTGCACGTCTTTCCGAATCGCGATCAGCCTTTCGTCGAGGACCTGGGCGAAGCGCCGCGGCTCTATTCCGGCTTGGCCTATGTCCATGGCGACGACGCCGACCGCTGGGCCGACACGCTGAAATCGGCCCTGGCCTCGCGTGGTGCAGGCACCCTTGTGGTGCCGTATTTCGGCCCGGTGACGGTGCACTGCCAGACCTTCGAGCGGCATACGCAGCGCGACCAGATGGGCTATGTCGCCTTCGAGGTAGAGTTCGTCCGGGCCGGTGCGGCGAGCGCGTTGGTGTCGGTGCCGCTCCTGCAGAATGCCGGCTATGTCGCGGCCGAAAAGCTTGCGGTGCTGGCAGGTCAATTGTTTCCGCAGACGCTGGTGACCTTTGAACAGCCCGATCACGTCGTCGCTGCGGCCATCGATCCGCTGGCCCGCGGTGTCGCGGCGATCGCCGTGCTGCGGCAGAGCTATCCGACCGAGCCGGCCGCTTCGGCGCAAGTGCGCCAGGGCGTGGCCGATATCCTGGCGGCGTTGCCAGCCGCGATTTCCGGTGCTGCGCCGCCGGCCGCCGCTGCGGTGTCCGCCGGTGGTGCGGTGGTTGCACTGGTGCGGCAGTTTGCCGATGCGTTGCCAGCGTCATCCGCGCAGCGGGCCATGGCGGACCTGGCCGATGCCTTCGCCGATCCGCTCGCCTCGACGGCCGCGCGGATCGGCGATCCGAATCGTCTGACGCCGGAATCCCGCAACGCTGCCGCATCGACACGCGTGGTTCGGCTGGCCGCGTTGACCGCTTATGCAGAGGCGGTGTTGCGCATGACGTTCCGGTCGCGGCCCGAGGGTGTCACCGCCCGCGGGGTTGTGGCCGAGCGGTTTGAGACCGAGCTTTACGACACCACGGGCGCGGCGAATGCGCCGCTGTATCTGGCGATCGAGCAATTGCGCGGCTCGGTGATCGAGTGGCTGACGCGCACGATCAATGATCTGGCGCCGATCGTCATGGTGGAAAGCGCGCGCATCCGGCCGGCGCTCGATCTGGCCTGGGTGCTCTATGCCGATCCGTCGCGCGGCGATGAACTGGTCGCGCGCAACGCCGTCCGCAACCCGCTGTTTGTACCGCACCGGATCGAGGCGCTGTCGAGGTAGTTCATGGGTCATGAAGTTGTGACCGTCGTCGCCGGCGGGCGGCGATGGACGGCCTGGCGCCGGGTAATGGTGCGCGCCTCGTTCAAGGATGCGGCGCGCACGTTCCAGATCGAGGCGGCGGCCGAGCCTGGCGGCGCCGCGACCGCGTGGGCCTTCAAGGCCGGCACCCGCGTGCAGATATTCCTCTCGCAGTCGCTGGTGTGCGATGGCTTCGTCGATCGCTATCAGCCGCGGATCGGTGAACACGACGAGTCCGAGATCACCATTTCCGGCCGATCGCGCGCGCAGGATTTCATCGATTCTAGCGCGGTGCATGACACCGGGCAGTTCAAGGACAAGACGCCGGCCGAGATCGGCCAGGCGCTCGACAAGTTCGGCGTCGGGGTTTCGACCGATGAAAGCCTCGACAGGGTGAAGGTGTATCGCATCGCGCCGGGCGAGACGGCGTTCCGCGCCGTCGAGCGGTTGTGCCGCGAGCAGGGCGTGTTTCTGGTCGGCCAGGCCGATGGCTCGATCAAGATCACCAAGGGCGGCAAGCGCCGCCATGCCGGCGCGATCCGCGAGGGTGTGGAGATGAAAAAGGGCGAGGCTGATCACAATTGGAGCGGGCGTCACTCCGAGGTGATTGTGCGCGGCCAGGCGCCGTACGGCCACGGCGCCGACGCGCTGCAGGTGGAGGGCATCGCGCGCGACGCCGAGATCGGCCGCTATCGCCCGGTGATCGTGTTCCAAGATGCCGACACCGACAAGCAACGCGCGAAGAAGCGCGCCCGTACCCGCCGCGACCGCGAAGCCGGCAACAGCCTGAAAGCGACGGTTACCGTGCAGGGCTTTCATGATGCCGGCGGCATGCTGTGGGAGCCGGGCCATCTGGTTTTCCTCGACAGTCAGTTTCTTGCGGTGTCGCAGGACATGGCGATCGAGGCGGCGACGTTCTCGCAGGATCGCCGCGACGGGTCGATTACCGCGCTGTCGCTGGTCGATCCGCGGGCGCTCGGCGGCAAGGGCGCCAAGGGTGGCAGCGCCGGCGCGGCGTGGAACAGTTCGGCGGGCGAGGATTGAGCCATGTGGGTGTGGTTCCCGGAAGGCATCGAAGGCCTGATCGGCTCGCTGCGGCGCGGCACCGTGCAGAAGATCGACGACAGCGGCACGCAACAGTTTCTCAAGCGCGCCACCGGCCTCAAGTCGGAAGCGTTCGAGGATATTCACCGGCCGCAGACGCATGGGTTCTCGTCGCATCCGCCCGCGGGATCGGAGGGCCTGTTCCTGGCGCTCGGCGGTCGCTCCGATCGGCTGCTCGCGATCGGCTTCGAGCATAAGGATCACCGGCCGAAGGATTTGGCCGAGGGGCAGGCAAAGCTGTACGACCACAAGGGCAATGTCGTTTTCATGAAGGGCGACGGTCTTTCGGTCAACGCCAAGACCGGTTCCGTCGAGGTGCGCGCGCAGGCCGACAAGGTCACCGTTGTGCCGGGCGATGGCAAGATCGTCTATCTCGGCGGCGACGGCCAGACCGGCAGTTATGATTTCATCTCGACGCCAAGCGGCCCGAGCATCAACGTCAAGGCGAGGATCGGCTGATGTCGGACGTGGTGATCCGGGCGGCTGAAGGTTGCGCCGCCGATGTCAACGTCCTGTGGGACTCGGTGTGGGACGCGGAGGCGGGTCAGGCCGATTGGGCGCTCGCCGGCGCCGATGAGGCGGCCAATCGCGGCGGCCTGCGCGCCACGGCGGCGATTGAAACCGCAGTTGTATTGTCCCTGTTCACGGATCGCCGTGTCGATCCCGAGCATCCGCTGGCCTATCTCGCCGATGGCGATGTCCGCGGCTATTTCGGCGACGGCGTCGATGTGCGCGACGATCTCGGCGAAACCGATCTGGGCTCGGTGCTCTGGCTGTTGGAACGGGCGCCGCTCACGGTGCGCGGCATGTCCATCACGCGATGGACCGAACAGTTCGCGCTTGAAGCGCTGGCGCCGCTGCAAGCGCAAGGCGCGTGCGTGCGGATCGAGGCGCAGGCCGTCGCCGATGCGTTCGCCGGGCGGCTTGATCTGACGGTCGCGCTTTACGGGCGCGACGATACGAAAATCTACGACCGCAAGTTCGATGTGCTCTGGAATCAGGTGGCGCGCTGATGTTCGTAATTCCGACCTTGAAAGAACTGGTTGAGCGCACGCGCCAGGCGTTCCGCGTCAACCTCCCTGGTTCCGACGCATGGCTGTGGCCGAACAATATCAATCCGACCGCCAAGGTGTTCGCCGGCCTGGCGCACGGCGTCATGGGCTTTGCCGATTACATCTTCCGCCAGCGTTTTGCGCTAACGGCGGACTCGGAAAACCTCGATCTGCACGGCGAGGAATTGGGACTTGCGCGTCGCCCGGCGGCGCCGGCGCAGGGCTTCGTCGATATCGTCGCATCCGGCGCGATCGTCTGTGACGCCGGTGCGATCCTGCGGCGGGCGGACGGCGTCGAGTTCCGCGCCATCGCCGGCGGCAGCCTGACCGGCGCCGGCACGCTGTCGGTGGAGGTGATTGCGACCATTGACGGCAAGCAGACGGTGACGCCGGCCGGTGCGCCGCTTGAGATCGTGTCCGGCATCAGCGATCCGGATGCCGCCGCGAGCGTCGCCGATGGCGGGATCGTCAACGGCCTGGACGTTGAGGATGACGAGACGTTCCGCGCGCGCATTCTGTTCCGCAAGCGCAACCCGCCGATGGGCGGGGCCGCGGCCGATTACGTGCAGTGGGCCGGCGAGGTGTCCGGCGTGTCGTTCGACGGCGATCGCTCGACCGTGTTTGTCGAGCGGCTGTGGGCCGGTCCCGGCACCGTGCGGGTATTCCCGCTGATGTTCGATCTCTATGCGGACGGCATTCCGTCTGCGGCCGATGTCGGACGCGTGGCGGACTATCTCGACGCGGTGCAGCCCGCCGGCGCAACGGTGACCGTTGCGGTGCCGCTGGCCAGGCAGATCGATATCACCATATCCGGCCTGACGCCCGATCGGTCGGACGTGCGCGAGGCGGTTGTGGTGGCGTTGCGGGCGGCGTTCCGGCGGCTGTCGCGCGTGGCCGGCAACGACCGCAAGATCGCGGGCATGCCGTACCTCGCTTATCCGACCACCTTCTCGCGCTCGTGGCTCTGGCAGGCGGTTGCCAATGCGAGCGGCGAGCAGCGCCACGTCATCACGGTTCCGGCCGACGATGTCGCGCTCGCGGCCGGCGAGTTCGCGACACTCGGCTCCGTCACCTTCATCTGAGCAGGCGTCATGACTATATGCGAAACGGCGCGTCGGGCACCGCTGCGGTGCCCGACCGTGGACGAATTGACGGACGCGGCCCTTGCGCTGCTGCCGAAGGGCCGCGCGTGGCAGGGTCATGAAGGCGGCCCGAGGCCGGGCAGCGAGATCGGTTTCAATCCCGAGGCGTTCGAGCCGGACGGCTTCTCGACCACGGCGCGACGCGCATCGGTGCTGTGGCAGTTCTGGCGCGCGATCGCCGTGGTGCTGTTCTATCTGCATCAGCGGCTGTGCGCGCTGCGGCTTGAGCTTTGGTGCGCGACGCACAGCGAGACGCACGATTTGTGGCTCGCGGAATACGGCCTGCCCGATGGCTGTGATCCGTTCCCGGATTTGTGCAGCAAGGTCGCGGCGCAGGGCGGCACGCGCTGCGAGTTCTATCAGTTCATTGCCGGCCGTGCGGGCTGGTCGATTTTCTGCCGCAACGATATCGGCCACTGCGGTGCGCTGGTCGGGAGCCGCCGTGCCAAGGCCGGCATGGCCAAGCCTGGCCGGCTCAAGGCGGCGCAACTGATCATCGCCGTTGATTTGCAGAACAGTCCCGCATTTGTCGGCACCGCCCATGCGCGGCCGAAAGCCGGGCGCTTGAAGGCCGGCCGCCGGCTCGCCTGCGGTCCCAATCTTGGGCCGCTCGAATGTCTGCTCGGGCGCGTGGTGCATGCCGAAATCCAGATCACCTATGAGGTCCATTGATGAATGATATTCTCGGGCCGGCAAACGCCGCCTATTCCGTCACCGATCGTCCGGCGGACACGCGGACGTTCGGTGTCGCCGACACCTGGTTTAAGGACTGCACCTCGCCGGATATCGAGGACGGCACCGATATCTCGGCCGCGTTCCTGAATGGGATGGCGGCGGCTCTGCGCAACCTGTGGCGCATGAATGGTGTTCGCAACGATGCGGCGACGCCGCTCGTCACGGAGAACGGCCTGGATGATTTCGGCCTGGTCAAGTCGCTGCAGCAACTGGTGCAGCGCGGCCAGGTTGTCTATGGCGTCGATACCGGCGTCGCCGGCGCGATGCAGGTGTCGCTGGCGCCGGCGCTGATCGAGTACAAGGCCGGCCTGCGCCTGCTGATCAAGGCGGCGACAACCAATTTCGGCGCCACCACGCTCAACGTCAATGGCCTTGGTGCGCGCAACGTGGTGCGGCGGGACGGCTCCATCCTGCTCGATGGCGACGTGGTGGCCGGCGCGGTGCAGGAGTATGTGTTTGATGGCACCAACTTCCAACTTTTGTCGGCTGTCGGCCGCGGGCTGTTGGTGCGCAATCTGCATCTGTACGTCAACGCGGCGATCGGCAGCGATGTGAATGACGGGACCGCCAACGTCGCCGGCAAGGCGCTGGCGAGCATTCAGGTGGCCGTCGATCGCGCGTTTTCGTATCCGCCCAGCCAGTACACGGTTACGATCCACGTCGCCCCCGGTATATACGGACCTGTTGCGACGCCGTTGCGGGGCGGGCCGGACCTGCTGATCACAGGCGACGCGGTCACGCCGTCGAATGTCGTCATTAACGGCGGCAATAGCGCGGCCATTCGGGTCAATGGCCCGAACACGATGACGGTGGAAGGGGTGCGCTGGACGACTGGAAACCCGACTTCTGCGGTGTCGGGTGCCAGCGCCGGGCCGAGTTCAACGCTGATCACGCAATATACCGAAAGCGGCTATTGCCAGTTCGGCGTGTTCCAGTCGTTTTGGGGCAACGTGGAAATTCGCGGCAATCATCGCTTCACCGGAAACAGCGCATATCTGTTCGTCGGCTACGGGGGCGGCGGCACCGTTCAGATCAGCCCCAACGTGATCTTGACGCTCGCCAGCGCGATCGCGGTCACCGCGACTGTCTATGCCACTGTTTCCGGTGCCGTGCTTGCGCCGGCGCCGCGCGCCATATTTGTTAATCCCGGCAATCTTACCGGCTACCGGTTCAAGTCAGAATTGAACGGCGTCATCAACACTGTCGGCGCCGGCGCAAGCTACTTTCCGGGGTCCATTGATGGAATACAAATCACCGGAGGGCAATACGCATGATGTTCGACATTGCGGACTGGTACTGGTTTGTCGGCGGCGATCGCTCGCGCGCGTGGTCGAGCGCCAGGGCGCGCTTCGTCAATGCCGACGATCCGGACCTGCAGGCCTTCACTGCCGCCGGCCATGGCGTGCAGGAGATCAACAGCGTCGCCGAGCTGGCGCAGGTGTTCGCCGACAGCTTTCCGGCCGGCATGCTCGACGTGTACGCGGCGGACTGCCGTTTTCGCAAGGAAACCGGCGGCGTCGTCATCAACGGCGCGACGATCGCAACCGACCGCGGAAGTCAGGCGATGACCAGCGGCGCGTTCAACTATGTGACCGTCAATCTCGACAAGGTCATCAGCTACAAGACGGCCGGCGGTTTCGTGTCGCTGACGGCGGATCAGGTGAAGGCGATCGCCGATGCTGTGGGCGCGCATGTGCAGGCGTGTTTCGACAAGGAGGCCTTCGTGTTGGCGCAGATTGCCGCCGGCGCGATCACGTCTGTGGCAGAAATCGACGCGGCCTTCGCCGGCGTCTGACAAAGGCAAAACATGATCAGGCACAAGAAGACCACGCCAAAGGCGGATGGTGACGACGCCGGCCGCGTGCAGCCGAGCGACTGGAACGACGAGCATGTTATCAGCGGCATGCTCGGTGCGTTGGACAAGCTGGCGACCGTGCCGGGTGTCCCCTACCTCAAGGAGGATGGATCGGCGGGCGTCGCCGAACTGACGGCTGCCGGCTTGGCGCTGCTCAAGGTCGCCAGTTACGCGGCGCTGCTGGAAGCGCTGGGAGCGGCGCCGCTCGACAGTCCCAATTTCCTCAACGCGCCGCGCGCGGTGACGCCGCTGCTCACCGATAACTCGACCCGTCTTGCCACCACTGAATTTGTGCAGGCGATCGTCGCCGCCGTCGTCAGCAGTTCGCCGGCGACGCTCGACACCCTGCAGGAACTGGCGGCGGCGCTAGGCGACGATCCGAACTTCGCCACCACGATTGCCACGGCGCTCGGCAACCGGCTTCGCGTCGATGCGGCGCAGGGTCTTTTGCCAACGCAGCGGGCATTCGCCATCGCAAATCTGGCGATCGAGTATGCGGACCTGATCGGTAAGCCGACGCTCGGCACCGCGGCCGCGCTCGATGTCGGCACATCGGCCGGCCAGGTGGTTCAGCTTGATGGGGCCGGACGATTGCCGGCAGTCGATGGGACGCAGGTGACCGGCATCCAGCTTGAAGGCGCTGTGCGCTTCGATCAGGCGCAGACGCTATCCCCCGTGCAGCAGCAAACGGCCGCCGTGAACATGGGCGTCGTCGGTGCTGTGCGACGGCGGACCTTCACCGCTTCCGGCACGTACGAGCCCGATGCCAATCTGCTGTTCGCGGACATTGAGTGCGTCGGCGGCGGCGGCGGCGGCATCAGTTCGTCAGCATCCGGAGGCCCTGGCGCTGGGGCGGTTGCCGGCACGGGCGATCTCGCGATGCCGGGCAGTCCCGGCTATCCGGGGTTTTGGTCCACGGCGGCCGGATCGCTCGCGCTGGGGGGCGGCGGCGCGTCGAGCGTATTCGGCGGCGGCGCGCTGGCGCGGAACGCGGCCGGCTCTACACAGCCCGGTTACGCTGCTGACGGGTATGGCGCCGGTGGCGGCGGCGCATCTTCAAACAGTAGCTCGTCAAATGCATCCGCTATCGGTGGAGGCGGCAAGGCCGGCATTGTGATCATCACCGAGTATTGCAGCCAATAGTTCGCTGCGTCGAACTTAAATCTGCACTTAAACCTGCACATGGCGCGTCGCGCCGCGATCCGCCCTCGATCGAGGCGCCGCGGCGGCGTGTCTGCATGAAAGGCAACAGTATGATTTCCGAAACGCTGGTCAAGGCGCTGATCGCTGCGGCCGAAACCAACGGAATCGAGCCGGCGGCGCTTCTCGCGATCGTGGAAACCGAGACCCGTGGCGTCACCTTCGAGCGGGACGGCCGCACCCCGCAACTGCTCTATGAGCGGCATGTCGCCTGGCGCGAGGCGGCGAAGAAATCCAAGCGGCTGCAGGCGTTGTTCGCCAAAGCCGGCCTGGCGATTCCGAAATGGTCGCGCAAGACGCAGTACAAGGATCAGGGCAGTTCGGCGGCGCGCCTGGCGCTGATCGCGCGTGCGCGGGCGATCGATGCTGAGGTCGCCAACCGCTCGGCGTCGTGGGGTGTCGGTCAGACCATGGGATTCCTGGCCGAGGAACTGGGTTTTGTCGACGCCTGCGCCATGGTCGATCACATGACCGGCAACCTGGCCGGCCAGATCGACTGCATGGTGCGCGAGTTGCGCCGTTCAAAGCTGATCGATCCGCTCAACCGGCACGATTGGGTCAGGGTGGCGCGCGTTTATAACGGCGCCGGCTATGCCGCGAACCGCTACGACGTGAAGCTCGCCAGTGCCTACAAGCGCTGGTCGCGCAAACTGGCCAACCCGGCCGCGCGCGTCGAGGTGGCGCCGGACCTGTCGCGCGCCGAGATCGAGGATCTGCAACGCAAGCTGCGCAAGCTCGGCTATGCCATGGTCGGCAGGCCGGACGGCATCGCCGGCCGCAACACCTCGGCGGCTCTGACCGCGTTCCAGCGTCATGAAGGCCTGCCGATGACCGGCGTCTATGACGCGGCGACGCGCGATGCGATGCGGAGCGCCGAGCCGGTCGATCAGGCGATCGAGCGTGAGCGGGCAACGGCGGCCGATCTCGCGGCCGGCGGCGACAAGGTGGTGAAGGCGGCGCAGGCCGGCGGCCTGCTCGGCAAGGCCAAGGGCGTGATCGGCGCATTCTTCCTCGCCGGCGGCGCCGCGTCGCACGAGGGCCTGCTCGACACCGCACAGGATGGCCTCGACAAGGTGCATCAGGCCAAGGGCGTGTGGGAGTCTTTCTGCGATCTGGCCGCGCCTCTGTTCGGCCATCCGGCCACGCTTGTGGCCGCGGTGGTGCTGATCGGCGCCGGCGTTGCGGTCTGGCTGCTGTCGCGCCGCATCGTCAATCAGAACGTCGCCGACTATCGCGCCGGCGTTTATGCGGGCGCGGAGGGTTGATCGCGATGTTGCAATCGATGTTGTGGACGCTGGCCGGCTTGGTGACGGCCGGCGGCGGAATCGTGGCGACGGCGCTGTTCGTGCCGTCGTTCGCGCTGTTTTTGAAGGCTGCGCTCGATTTTCTGAGATCGCCGATCGGCATCATTGTCGGCGGGATCGCCGGGGCGTTTCTGATTTACGCGGCCGGCTGGATCGGTGGCGATTTGCACGGCACCAACACCACCCGCGCCGCCTGGCGCAAGGCGCAGGTGGCCGCGGCGGAAGCGAAAGCGCGATCAGAGGCGGCGATCGGACGCGAGATGAAAGCCGATGTCGATGCGCAGCTTGAAGCGCTCGACCGGTACAACAAAACCAATGATGCCGAGGTCCAAAAGCATGCATCGGACAATCCAAAAACCTGCCCTTGTCGGCGCGCTACTGCTGACGACATTAGGCGGCTGCGCGCCATCCGTTAAGGAGGCCGCTTACGATCTCAAGCCGCGCGCCGCCACACAGGTGACGGTGCCGCGCCAATGTCAGCGCCTGGCGCGGCCGGTGCCCGATCCGGGCGCCAGGGTCGGCGATGACGGTTTCGACATCGCCGCGCGGTACAAGGGCGCCTTTCACAAGGCCAACCGGCGGCTCGACGCGACGCGGCGCTGCGAGGACAAGCAGGCCGACAGATTCGCGCGGGGCGGGCGCTGATGGGCGAGGACAGCCATGCCTTGGCGTTGATGCTGGGCCAGATCGACGGCAAGCTCGATCGTCACCTGCGCGAATACGAGCGCAACGAGGCCGAACGGGAGAACGATCGGCGCGCGTCGGCGGTGTATCGCAAGGAAATTCGCGGCTCGCTGGCCACGCTGCAGGCGCAGACCGCCGAGATTCCGGTGCTGGCCAGGCGCCTTGATGCGCTCGATGGCGAGGCCGCCACTTCGCTGGAATCGCGCGTCGCCGTGCTGTCGAGGGCCGTCGATCAGTTGATGAAAAAGGTGGCCCTGGCGGCCTCGATCGGCGCCGGCGCGCTGTGGATTCTCACCTATGCGCTGCATTTGTTCGGGGCCGAATTGAAAGCCTTCGTGCTGCGCGTATTCCGGCTGGGCTGACGCCGGCCGGCTTGTTTTTCAGGATATCACAAGAATGACGGATCGTCTTTCGGACGAGCAATGTCGCGCGGCCGTCCGCGCGAAGGAACTGTATGGCAGCGAGCGCAAGGCGGCTGCCGCGCTCGGCTTGTCGAAAACCACGCTTCATAACCGGCTGGCGCGGGCTGCTGAGCGCGGCATGATGGGGTTCGCGCCGGTACTGCCGGGCTACGAGATCAAGCGCACCTCGGCGCAGCTTGACGACGCCGGCAACGTGCAGAAAGAATGGGTGACGCAGCACAAGGAATCCGGCCCGACGTTCGCGATGCCGGCGGGCCAGGTGCTGAAAGGCGTGTCGGCCTTTGTCGATTCCGAGGGGCGCATCCGGCACCAGTGGATCAAGACGAAAACCGACAGCGCTGCGCCGGAACTGATCGCCGCGCTCAAGGCCGAGTTCGAGGCCTATCGCGGCCTGGCGAAGATTGTGCCGGCGCCGCGCCGCGTCGAGCGCGACTTGCTCGCCGTCTATCCGATCGCCGACCCGCATATCGGCATGCTGTCGTGGCACCCGCAGACCGGCGCCGATTATGATCTCAGGATCGCGACCGAGCGCATGCTGGATTGCGCCTCAACGATCGTCGCTAAAGCCGATCGGGCGCGCGAGGCGCTGCTGGTCAATCTCGGCGACTGGTATCATGCCAACGATCAGCGTAATGTGACGCCGAAATCGAAACATCAGCTCGATGTCGATGGGCGATGGTTCAAGGTGCAGCAGGCCGGCGTGCGGGTGTTCCGCTCGATCATCGACATGGTGCTCGCCAAGCACGAGCGCGTCGAGGTGGTCAACATTCCGGGCAATCACGATCCGGAGGCCGCCGGCGCGCTGGCCTTGGCGCTGGCCGGCTTCTATGAGCGCAACAAGCGGGTGCAGATCGGTTTCCCGGCCGACATCTATTATCGCCGCTTCGGCGCCACGCTGATCGGCGCGGCCCATGGCGACAAGCTGCCGCCGGCGCGGATGGCGATGGCGATGGCGGTGGACGAGCGGGAAGCGTGGGGCGCGACCGCTTATCACTGGTTTCTGTTCGGGCATATTCACAAGGACAAGCTCGATACGGTCGGCGATGTCAGGGTCGAATCGTTCTCGACCATCGCAGAGAAGGACAGCCATGCCTTTGCCGGGGGCTGGCGCAACGCGCAGGCCTTGCAGGTGATCATGCTGCACAAGCGCACCGGCGAGGACAGCCGTTATCGCGTCAATATCCCGCCTCCGGCCTTGCGGTGACGCCATGGTGCGGAAAGGCAAGCGGGCGCCGGCGGCGCCCTATCAGCAGATTTACGAGGGCGAATGGGTGCAGCCGGCGATGCGCGGCTTTGTCCATGCGTGCTGCGGCTGCGCGCTGGTGCACGTCCTCGATTTCAAGGTGATGCCCGGCGGTCGCGGTGCTGGCCGGGTGCAATTCAGGACGCGGATTGACCGGCGGCTGACGGCCGCGGCGCGACGCGCGAACAAGAAAGGCAGGTGAGATATGGCGAAGTGGGATCATGACGATCTGCGCAATCACGCCAATGACGTGGTGGCCGAAGGGCGCCAGGCGCTCGACGCCTTGCGGGTGGCGGCTGAGTCGAGTTCTTTGCAAAAAATGCAAACTTCATCGCGGCAGCGCGTGATCGATGGCGATAGCGCGATGCGTAAGACCTTTCCGATGGCGACGGGGCTGCTCGATTACTTTCCGGACGCATGCGCCGAGGTGGCGCGGATTTCGTATCTCGGCAACGAAAAGCACAATCCGGGCGAGCCGATGCACCACGCGCGCGGCAAATCGGCCGATCATCCGGACTGCATCATGCGCCACCTCACCGAGCGCGGCGGCTTCGACGTGATCGTGATCGAGGGCGTGTCGCACAAGGTGCGGCACAGCGCGGCGCTGGCCTGGCGGGCCATGGCGCTGTTGCAGGAGGAACTGGAGCGGGATCTCGGTCTGCCGCTGCCGCGCGGTGCGCGGGCGGCGTGAGGGCCGGTAAGGTCAGAACCTGCTTTTGTTCGGATCGTCCCGGTCTAACAGTCGCGCCAGTTCTTCGATGCCTTCCGGCCCGTCGCCGGGCTGCTCGATCAGTTCCTTGATGCGGTCGGCGTTGCGTGCGTAATCCAGATCGAGTCCCATGTCGTGGCAAACGCGGGTGAAGTGCTCGATCGTTTTTCGATCGACGGTCTGCTGACGGAAACTGAACAGCTTGCCGAGCATTGCCTGTCCTCGCGATTTAATTTCCACGCCAGCCCTTTTGAAACGGCGCCCTGTGAGTCGGGTTGGTGTGCCAGTGCGGTTCGAGGCTGACGGCGCCGACCGCGCCGCAGGCGCTGCACAGCAGGCGCGGCCCGATTTCGCGCCATCGCAGATCCTGCGGCAGGTCGGCCAGGTTCACTTTGGTGTAATGGCCGCAGCGTCCGGCGATGCAATGCAGGCCGACCGTGACAAACCCCTGCGCGATCCACGACGCTGGGCCGCCCGCCTGGTATTGCTGGCCCCAGCGGTCCGGCCGTTTCCGGGTCCGCACGGTCCCGCGCGGCGTCAGCACCGCGATCGGCATTCGCCGGAAGTCTTTCCGGCCGAGGAAGCGGAGAGTGGGGGCGCCGACGATGTGCATGGGACGATTATGCATCGGAACATCACGAGAACGAAACAGAGGAATTGTCTCCGGATTTTCCCCGGATCGAGTTGCCGTGTTCCGCCTTCGTTTGCCGATAACTGCCGGATGGCGTCGGGCGGTGAAATCCAAAAAGTGGCTGGTAGAAAAGGCTTTTGATGGTGGGCGCACAAGGGATCGAA
>JAGREB010000382.1 GCA_020446775.1 Paracoccaceae bacterium | reverse complement strand
GGGTCTTCGCTTCCTTCGCACCGCTGAACGCAATTCGGAGTTTGAGTTCACGGGCCATTGTTGGCAGCCTTCAATAGTTGGGCGAGGGGTGATGTTTGCAAGCCGAGGCGATTGGCGGACTCAGCGGTCCACTTTTCGTGCGCGTAGGGCTCGCCTGCCATCTCGGCCAATGCTTTCAGGTCGGGAATGTCGAATTCAACGGCGGACGGATCGAACCTGGCGCCGCTCGCTTTCGCCATGTCTTCGACCAGCGTAAGCGCGACCGCTGTAAGTGCATCGAACATGGTGACGGCCGCAGAGCATCCGAGGCCATGACGGGCCGCGATTGTGGCTGCCAGTCCGGGCACCTGCGACACGGCAACAATGCCGCCGGTCAGCATTCCAGCGCGGTAGTGCCTATTTTTGGAAAAGAGGCCCATAAAATTATAAGGCCCTTCGCGCGGTCAGGTCCTGACGGAGGCTCACTACTACACCCCCCCTAAAAAACTCTGGGCTAACGGGGGCACGCGCCTTCGCCACCCGCATTGATCGCGTGTTTTGGCTAGGACCCGAACCCATTGTTTTTCTTATCTTTTTCGCGGCTCTTCGTTGCTGCCGTGCTGATGGCTGCTTGCGGTCGCGTTCGCGCTTGTCCCAGCGCGCACGCATCGCCTCAAAACTGTCGCAGGTTGCCGTGTGCTGTATGTTTCGCGCCCTGCTCATGCCCGCCACCACTCGCGCTTTGAACGGCTCACCCAGGTGACGCGTTGGCGATGCGGAAGGCGCATGTGCATCGGTTCGATGAATACAGGCCGTGGCGCTTCGTCCGATCGATTGGACATCTCGCGAAGGCGTGCGCGGGCGATGACTCTGCGCTTGGCCCATTTCGGATTGATCAGGGCTATCAGGCGATCGATCAGCAATGCGTTTGCGCCAAGGTCCATTTGGTTTCCTAAAACCACACCTCCCTCGGCTCACCACGCCTTGCCGAGGGAGTAGCCATTGCGACGTTGAACAGAGGGCCGATGCCTCAACCCGTGCGTGGCCGCCGCAGGCGTTTGATTACGTTGCGACTGGTTCGTCTTTCGGCGCGGCGCCGTCATTGCGGTAGGTGCCGCGATAGTCGATCGCGCCAGTACCGAAATCCCTTACGACGCGAATTTCAACACCCAGGGTGTCCCAGCCGGGTTTCGTGGTGATGGATGGTCCGGTCTGACCGGGGAGCGAACCGTAAATGATCGAGGGGCATTCCATTGGGTCAGCGAACAAATGCCACGCATAGTCGGTGATGTTCGAGTCAATCACTGGCGTCAATGATCCAGCGAGTGGGTTCGCGGCCGTTACTCGATTTGCGCTGGTTTTCGCGGTGATCTGTTCGGCCGCCGTTTCGTTGTCGGGACCGACTAGAAGGATCGCGGGGCGAAGATTGAGTTTCAAACCGTCCAAGCTGGTTTGATTCCGAATTGCAGCACGGCCGACGCTGATGTTGCTGATCACGTTAACCGCGGTACCTGAAGTTGTGAGGTTCCCATTTGCGGCTGAGTAAAGGGTTTCGCCGTTGCTGAGTTCTGGACCGCGGCCGTTGGCGAAGTTGATCGAATAGACCAAATCGTTTTCGAAACCGCGCGTACGCTGGGCAGCTGATGCGGCAAGGTCGGCAAATGCTCTCGCGTCGTCGTTCAGCAAAACCTGCCGATTGATTCCAACAATTCTGGCCCAGGTTGCCATGGTGACGGGTTCGCGGGATTCGCCGAGTGTGCCGCGCTGGATTTCGCCGTTTTCGCCGACCTCGAGCAAGGTTGGGAAATCACCCAAACGCAAGAACTTGTGCGACTTGAAGTCGTTAAACGTCTTCTGAGCAGCAAACGCCAAATAAGACGGCATTTGCGCTTCGTATCGCGCTAGAACTTGTTTGGCGAAACTGTCAGCGAGAATGTACGGAAAGTCGCTGGTTGAATGGAGTGCGGCCGTGAAAATTGCCACGACGTCGTGGGCAGACTGCGGAGCGATTCCAGTTTTCTTGAGAGATTCGAATGCCATCATCGCAATCGAAATCTGCGCGTACGTTCTCGCGTATTCGGGCAGGGTGTAGCCGGGCAGACAGCGCGCCGTAAATGCCTCGGAAAGAGCCAAGCCGGTGAAAGCAGGGTTATCAAACGTTTGTTCGTTTGAAACGAAATCTTCAATTTTGACCGGCCCGGGAGCCGTCATTCTTGCGAAGTGCATGTTGGACACCTGAGTGATGCGGGGCGCAGCCGCGATAACGGTCGCCGCGGGCTGCGCTTGGCCGGCGGGTGTTTGAACTTTGATCTGGTCGCGTTGAGCGCGGATCCGGGCGAGGACCGGGCTGACGGCGCCGGCTTCCTTTTCGTCGAGTTTCCGAAGGGAGCGCTCCATCGTCGAAATGATCGATGCGCTGGCTCGGAATTCGCGCGAGTTCTTGTCAGGGATGTCGTCCCGTCGGCCGCGCGCTGTTTCCAAGTGTTGCTCAAGGCAAAAGCGGGCGTAGGCGAAGTTATTCATCGCTACCACCTTTCGGGATTGCGAGAGCGACGATCTGACCCACGCGAACGCCAGCCGGCGGGGACGGAAATACGTTTTGGATTTCGCGCTTTTCAACGATGGCGCGGCATGATTCGCGCTCGGATTCAGGCAGCATCGCGATCGGGTAGAATTTTTGCCCGTTGAATTGGAAAAACGGCGCGCCTGCACCGAATTGGTTTTCGACCTGAATGCTGCGGATTGACCGGCCCGTTGCAGTCGCACGCTCACGGAGCGTCACAACCGACTTGAGCCCCATCAGAAAATTGTTTCCGTCCATCGTCGCGCCTTGTCTGCGTAGAGAGTGCAGACACGTTGCGCGCGATTGGCGCGGGCTGTCGAATGTCGAAAACTAGTTCTTAGACGTTTTCTTTGATCGGCCGCCGCGCATAATGACGGAGTAGACAGTTGCTCGGGGAAGTTCGAATTCTTTGGCGATCATACCTGCAGCATTTTTCGCCCGGCCTTTCGCATCAAGGTCGTCGAAACGAGCGATGATGGCAGAATCATTGACGGTTCGCCGGCGGCCTTCGCCCGCGTTCTGCATTGTTTCGCGGTGTGCAATCTCCATCTGAACTGCGGCGCCACCGAGGTCGATGGCAAGCTGAATTGAACGTGGATCAAGGCCGATATTTTCGAGCCATCGCCGTAAACCTTCAACTTGTTCGATGACGGCGCTGGCGATCGTTGAGCCGGTCAAGCGGGAGTCGTCGGGCGGTTCAGCCGCGATAATTTCACGGGCGCGGGCCTCAATCTTTTCCAACTCTGCGATGAGACCGCCCCCAGTATCATCGGCAAAGGTTTTCAAATATTCGGCTTTTTCCTCAGCTGAGAGTATCTTTTCTCTCAACCCGCTCCGAGGTGATTTCCGTCCATTAGCCATCACGCCTCCGCGAGCGGGGCA
>JAGREB010000381.1 GCA_020446775.1 Paracoccaceae bacterium | reverse complement strand
CGTCGTACATGGAGGCGTTGGCGACTTCCATGCCGGTGATCATCGCCACTTGGGTCTGGAATTCGTAGATCGCCTGCAACGTGCCCTGGCTGATTTCAGGCTGATAAGGCGTGTAGGCGGTGAGGAATTCGCCGCGCTGAATGATGTAGTCGAGCGACGCCGGCGAATGGTGGCGGTAATTGCCCGCACCCAGAAAACTCGGTCCCTGCCCCATGTCGAAATTCTTGGCGGCGATGGCCGACAGCGCGCGCTCGACCTCGACCTCGCTTTTGGTGAACGGCAGGTCGAACGGCTTGGCGTTGCGCGCGGCCGCCGGGATATCGGCGAATAGATCGTCGACGCTATTCACGCCGATGGCCGCCAGCATTTCGGCGCGGTTGTCGTCGCTGAGGGGCAAGTAACGCATGGCGTGGTCCTTGTGCTTTCGAAACTCTACTTCGCCCTCACCCCAGCCCTCTCCCGGTCCGGCCGGAGGCCGGCCAATTAAGTTGCGCACCTTCGGTGCAACCGGGAGAGGGTTGGGGTGAGGGTGAGTTGGTTGAGTGGTTCACGACAATTCGGCGACGAATTTGTCGTAAGCGTTTTGGTCCATCAGCGCCTTGACTTCGTTCTGGTCGGCGATGGTCATCTTGAAGAACCAGCCTGCGCCTTGCGGATCGCTGTTCACGGTTTCGGGCGCATCGGGAAGCGCAGTGTTGCCTTCGGTCACTTCGCCCGCGATCGGCGCATAGACCTCGCTCGCGGCCTTGACCGATTCCACAACGGCGGCATCCGCACCGGCTTTGAGTTGCTTGCCCTTCTCGGGCACCTCGACAAACACGATGTCGCCGAGTTGGCCTTGCGCATAGTCGGTAATGCCAACAGTGGCGGTATCGCCGTCGATCAGCAGCCATTCGTGGTCTTTGGTAAAGCGCAGTTCGCTCATGATGCGATCCTTATTTGCCCTTGAAGTAGCGATGTGGAGTGAACGGAAGATCGGCGACTTCGGCCGGCATCGATTGGCCGCGCACGATCAAGTTGACCTGTGTTTTCGTCCCGGCATGAGTGGCCGCCACGTATCCCATGGCGACCGGACCGTTGACCGACGGGCCGAAGCCGCCCGAAGTAATTTCGCCCAGCGGCTGGTTGTTGGTGTCCTGGATTTCGGTATGAGCACGCGCGGGCGCGCGGCCGAGCGGCTTGATGCCGACGCGCAATTTGTCCGGGCCGTCCTTGAGTTGCGCGAGAATCTTTTCCGCGCCGGGAAAGCCGCCCTCGGCGCGGCGGCGCTTGCCGATGATCCAATTCAAGTTGGCTTCGACCGGCGTGGTGGTGGCGTCGATATCGGAGCCGTAAAGGCACAAGCCCGCTTCGAGCCGGAGCGAATCCCGCGCACCCAGACCGATGGGTTCGACCTCGGGCTGATCGAGCAAAACTTTTGCAACTGCCTCGCCGTCTTCGCCCGGGATCGAGATTTCCCAGCCGTCCTCTCCGGTGTAGCCCGAACGGAACAGGCGCACATCGACACCCTTGCCCGAGGGCAGTTTAAAACGGTCGACCTTGCTGGACATGAAGGCCATGGCTTCACAACCCGGCACGAAGCGCGGCAAAACCTTGGCCGCGTCGGGGCCTTGTAACGCAAGTAAGGCACGATCCTCGAACCGCCCGACTTTGACTTTTCCATCGAGCGCGGCGGCAATGTGGGCGTAGTCGCCGTCCTTGCAGGCGGCATTGACGATCAGGAACAGCCGCCCGTCGTCGACCTTAGTAATCATCAGATCGTCGATGATGCCGCCTTCGGCGTTCAGCAGCGTCGAATACCGGATTCGTCCTGGCGCCAGCGCTTTCACGTCCCCGGGGATCAGCGCTTCCAGCGCAGCGGCCGGATCGGACCCCGTCAACTCTCCCTGGCCCATGTGCGAAACGTCGAACAACCCGGCCTTGGCGCGGGTGTGCAGATGCTCTTTCAGCACGCCTATCGGGTAGTTCACCGGCATGGCATAGCCGGCGAACGGCACCATTTTGCCGCCCAAAGAACGATGCAACGCGTCGAGCGGCGTCGATTTCAAGGATAGATCGGTCGCGTGGTCCAAACCGGTTCTCCAGAGGCCAAGGTTCGCGCGACCCGGGACTCAGAGTCCCACCTTGGTGCGCGACCTCCTCTGTCTGAGAACCTGAAAGATTGGCCGGGATTACGTGCAGCCACCCGGCTTTCCTCTTCGGTGAGGGACCGGACTACGCCCGGCGCCTGCTTTCCAGAGTACCCAAGCCCTCGCGGTCCTTTTGCCTGAGAGTTTCCGAGGTCGTTGCTCCTTCGGCGCCGGATGCGTCCTTTTGATCGGACCTCCGGTCTCTCCCGCGAGGTAAGCGGTATAGATCGACAATGGCCTGATTCGCCGGCCACGGTCAACGGGAGCGCAAAAATAATCCTGTGGATGAATTGGCGCTGTGGATAAGCGCGCCCGTCACATTCCCCGCTGCTGGCGGTTGAATTCGAGCTGGTCGCCGGTCAGCTGAAAGCCGACGTAAATGTCGTACGCCGCCGCAGGTTCGTTGGGCTTGAGCGGAATGAAGATGTCGATGCCGCTTTCGGAAAAGGTTTCACGCCCTCCCGGTTGGCGCGGAACGTCCGTTCGCAAGCGGAACACCTTTTTGCCCGTCGGCTGCGGGTAGTACTGCGGAATAGCGACAAAATAATATGCTTCCGCACGGCCGCCCGACGTCGCCGGTCCGCCGGAGACGATAAAGTCGAGATCCATGCTGACATTGACGCCGTCGTCCCGGAAATCGCACTCGCCGCCGTAGCCGATCATTTGAATTTCATAGGCGACATCGCCCGGCGTGCGTCCGTCGCCGTCGCGGAATTTGACGAGATTGGCGGTCGAGCTGTCGACCCGCACGGCCGGACACGGCGGTAGAATTTTTTGTTGGCAACCGGACAGCGCCATGGCGCCCGCGGCAAGGAAAAAAGCACAAACAAACAAGCGCATCGAATTGGGTTCCCGGCCGCAGCCTAAATATTCTTATGGGTGCCGTCGCACATCGGCTTCTTGGCAGTGGCTTTGCAGCCGCAGAACCACACCTTGCCCGATGCCTCGGCGTCGTACTTCATCGGCGCCAATCCTGTGCCCTTGTGCGCTCCGTCGCAGAAAGGTTGTTTGGCGCTGCGCCCGCACACGCACCACCAATAGGACTTGCCGGCTTCGACGTCGACGCCGTAGGGCGCCTTTTGCGCGACAATCGGTTGGGCGGGGGCGTGGTCGCTCATGAATTCTCCTCGCATAGGCCCGGTTTCAGGCTGCCGGAGCGGCTTTGACCGGCAGGCTATATTTGCTATCTGTGCCGCGGCTGCGGCATATTCGGCGGGGAGTTTATCGGCCCGCCGCCCCGGACACTAGCCCTTGAAAAGCGGCGTTTTTCGGGCGCGGCCGCCGCCCCTGACCGAGGACGACCGCGTACCCATGTCTCGCCCCAAGCTCAAGATCCTGCTGGCCGCGCCGCGCGGATTTTGCGCCGGTGTCGATCGCGCCATCCTGATTGTCGAGCGCGCACTTGAGAAATTCGGTGCACCGGTCTACGTGCGCCATGAAATCGTCCACAACCGCCACGTCGTGGAAGATTTAAAAGCCAAAGGCGCGGTGTTCGTCGACGAATTGGACCAAGTGCCGGACGACGTGCCGGTCGTGTTCTCGGCCCATGGCGTGCCGAAGTCGGTCCCCGCCGAGGCCGAGCGCCGCAAAATGATTTATGTCGACGCGACATGCCCGCTGGTCAGCAAGGTTCATGTCGAAGCCGAGCGGCATGCCAAGGCCGGGCATCACATATTGCTGATCGGTCATGCCAACCATCCCGAGGTGATCGGCACCATGGGTCAAGTCCCCGGCGGCACCATGACACTGATCGAAACGGTCGCGGATGTGGAAAAATTCGCGCCACCGGCCGGCATCAGATTGGCGTTCGTGACCCAGACCACGCTGTCGGTCAGCGACACCGCCGAGATCATCGCGGCATTGCAGCGCCGTTTTCCGGATATCGCCGCGCCCCGCAAGGAAGACATCTGTTATGCCACGACAAACCGCCAAGCCGCGGTCAATGCACTTGCCGCGCAATGCGATAGTTTCTTTGTGATCGGCGCGCCGAGTTCGTCGAATTCCAACCGCTTGGTCGAGGTCGCGCGCAAAGCGGGATGCGCCGCCGCGTTCCTCGTCGAGGAAGCCGCGCAAATCCCGTGGGATAAAGTCACCGGCGGCACAATGGGTTTGTCGGCCGGCGCGTCGGCACCCGAGCAATTGGTGCGCGACGTCATCGCAGCCGCACGGGAACGGTTCGATGTCACGGTTGAAGAGGTCGCCGTGACTCAAGAAACCGTCAAGTTCAGCCTGCCGCGCGCAGTGGCGGCATAGGCGGAAACATGGCGGTTTACACAGAGGTTTCCGACGACGATCTACAGGCGTTCGTGGCCCAATACGACATGGGCGAACCGGTCAGCTTCAAGGGCATCGCCGAAGGCGTTGAGAACTCGAACTATCTTCTGCAAACGACCAAGGGCCCCTTCATCCTGACGCTCTACGAAAAGCGGGTGAAGCCGGCGGACTTGCCGTTCTTTCTCGATCTGATGGAGCACTTGGCGCGGACCGGCGTTAAATGTCCGGTGCCGATCCATGGCCGCGATGGCAAAATTCTTCGCGAGTTGTGCGAGCGGCCGGCGGCCGTGGTGACGTTCCTGTCGGGCATGTGGCCGCGGAGAATCACGGCGCATCATTGCCAGGAGCTCGGGGTCGCGTTGGCGGGGATGCACCTCGCGGGCCAGTCGTTCCCGGGCCGACGCACCAACGACCTATCCCGCGCCGGCTGGCGTCGCCTCTACGGACAAGTCGGCGAAGCGGCGGAGAAACTTCAGACCGGCCTGCACGCCGCAATCGGCAAGGAACTCGATCAATTCGATTGGGAGTGGCCGAAGGAGTTGCCGCGCGGCGTCATTCACGCCGATTTGTTCCCCGATAATGTCTTTTTTCTCGGTGACGAATGTTCCGGCCTGATCGATTTCTATTTCGCCTGCACCGATTTCCTCGCCTACGACATCGCCGTGTGCCTGAATGCCTGGTGCTTCGAACCCGACGGCGCGTTCAACATCACCAAAGCGGCGCGGCTTCTCACCAGCTATCAGTCGAAACGCCCGCTGACGCCCGAGGAAAAAGACGCGCTTCCCCTGCTTGCGCGCGGCGCGGCCATGCGCTTCTTGCTGACGCGCTTGTACGACTGGGTCAATACGCCCGCAGGCGCATTGGTGAAACCGAAGGACCCGCGCGAATACCTGCGCAAGCTGAATTTCCACCGCGAGGTCACCAGCATCGCGGCGTACGGTCTATCCTGACATGACGAACGGCGAAAAGGTCGTCGATCTGTTCACCGACGGCGCATGTCTCGGCAATCCGGGACCGGGCGGATGGGCGGCCCTGTTGCGCTTCAACAGCACCGAGAAGGAACTCGCCGGCGGCGAAGCCGATACCACGAATAACCGCATGGAACTGCGGGCCGTGATCGAAGGGCTCAATGCACTGACGCGCCCCTGCACGGTGCGCGTCACCACCGACAGCCAGTACGTGCAAAAGGGCATCACCGAGTGGATCGACGGCTGGAAACGGCGCAACTGGCGCACAGCCGACAAGAAGCCGGTCAAGAATGTCGATCTGTGGCAGGCGCTCGACGCGGCGCGCGAACCGCACCGCGTCACATGGCATTGGGTACGGGGCCACGACGGCCATACCGAGAACGAACGGGTCGATCAATTGGCGCGGGCGGAGGCGGAACGCCTCAAGGCGTCACCGGCCGGCGCAGACTCATAAGTTCGCGAGGACGTGACCGGCGGCCGAAACCTCGAACGCGCCGGCTTCGTCCACCAAGAGCGTGGCGACTTTGCCGCCCTTAACAACCATCGCGAACCGTTGCGAGCGCACGCCGAGGCCGTACGGCCTGAGATCCAATTGCAGCCCCAACGCACGCGTCAGTGCGCCGTTGCCGTCGGCCAGCATACGAATGCGACCGTTGACGTTGTTGGCCCGTGCCCAGGCGTCCATCACGAACACATCATTGACGGCAATACAGATGATGGCCGAAACACCCTTGGCCTTGAACGCGTCGATGCGCTGAATAAATCCGGGTAGATGCTGCGCCGAACACGCGGGCGTGAACGCGCCCGGCACGGCGAAGACAACAGCGGTGCCGGAACCGCACGCATCCAGGATCGAAACATCGCGCGGCCCATCGGCAGTCATTTCCTTGATCACGATATCGGGGAGCGTATCGCCGACGTTAACCATGAAGGTCGCTGCCTCTTTGCTCTACGGTTGAATTGTCAAGTCTTGCCATGCCTTATTGTTGGGCCCATCCTGACCACATGGCAGCACGTAAAAGCAAGGCTTCATCGGATTATTTGACGGGTCAATTCCTGGTCGCGATGCCGGCAATGGGCGACCCGCAATTCGAGCGCACCGTGATTTATCTTTGTCATCACGCGGCCGAAGGCGCCATGGGATTGATCGTCAACAAACCGCTGACCGATCTGAAGTTTCCGGACGTTTTGGAGCAGCTTAAAATCGAACCGACCGAGCCGTGCGACCGTATCCTCGTGCATCGCGGCGGGCCGGTCGACCGCGCGCGCGGTTTCGTGCTGCATTCCACCGACTACGACAACCAGGGCACGTTGAAGGTCAACGATGCGGTTGCGCTCAGCGCCACCACCGAAATCCTGCGCGCCATCGCCAACGGACAAGGGCCGCGCCACAGCTTGATGGCTCTGGGGTATTCGGGCTGGGGCGAAGGCCAGCTCGATAACGAAATCAAGCAAAATGCGTGGCTGAACGTTCCCGCCGACGAGGATTTGTTGTTCTCGATCGATGTCGACAAGAAATGGGAACGTGCGCTGGGCAAACTCGGCATTTCGCCCGCCTTGCTGTCGGGCACCGCGGGTCACGCGTAAACAGAGGCGAACCCAAGCCTACTGCGCGGTCCAACCCCCGTCGACTTTAAGACAAGATCCCGTCACCAGCGCCGCCGCCGGCGAGGCCAAGTAAACCACTGCGGCCGCGACGTCTTCGATCTGGCCCATGTGCCCCAAGGGAATCCGGTCGAGCACGAATGACTTGAAGTCGGGCTTGTCGAGCATCGGCCGCGTCAACGGCGTTTCGATGAACGTCGGCGCCACGGTGTTGACGCGGATACCGTGCGGCGCCAACTCGACCGCCATCGCTTTGGTCAGTCCTTCGAGCGCATGTTTCGAGGCGCAGTAAACCGTGCGATTGGGCGAGCCCACGTGACCCATCTGCGAACTCATATTGATGATGCTGCCCTTGACCTTGGCGGCGATCATCTTCCTGGCCATCGCCTGCGCGACGAAAAAGGCGGCGCGGACATTGATATCGAACACGGCGTCGAAATGTGCGGGCGTCACATCGGTGAACGGCTCTGGGATATTGGTACCCGCGTTATTGACCAGGATATCGAATGCCGGTTGCCCATCGAGCGCACCGGTGAAAGCCGCGAAGTCGGTGACATCGCCGATAAGCGCTGAGGCCTTGCCGCCTGCGGCCGCAATCCGCGTTGCCGCGTCTTCCAAGGCTTTGCCGTCGCGCCCGACCAGAACGGAATGGGCGCCGGCCTCGGCAAGCGCTTGGGCGCAACCGAACCCAATGCCGCGCGACGCACCTGTCACCAGCGCGCGCTTACCTTTAAGAGAAAAAAGTTCGGTAACGGCCATAGTTCAATTTCCAACTATGTCATGCCCCGATTTATTCGGGGCATCCATCGAATAGCGAGCATTATTTCAAGGTATAGCCAACATCATCATGGATTGCCCGAACAAGCCGGGCAATGACATCGTGAGCGTGGGCAGGCTACTCGCCGATCTCCTTTGCCGCCTTCTTCTTGTGCGCCGCGAGCGCCATCAATCGCCGGTCACGCCATGCACGCCGCGCGTCGAGTTGCCCCTGCGGCAGCGCGGCCCGGCGCTCGCCGTCGACTTTGGCGATCAACGGCGCGTCCCAGGCTTTAGGCTGGGTGCGCGATTGGGCGACGGAATGATATAGCAGCCCAAGACGTTTGGCGTAGTCGGCGACGCCGGCCGGCGCGTTGAGATCGATGGTTTCGAAGGGCCCCATGAACGACCAGCGCAAACCCAAACCGACGGAGACGGTCTTATCGATATCTTCGGCGCTGGCATAGCCTTCGTCGAACAGCGCCCAGGCCTCGTTCAACAGCGCGCCTTGAAGGCGGTTGAGCACGAACCCCTCGACCTCGCGGGCAATCCGGATCGGCTCCTGGCCGACGTTCGTCATGAATTCGAACGCGCGGTCGACCACAGCCGCGTCGGTCCACGGCGCGGGGACCAATTCCACCAACGGCACCAAATACGGCGGGTTGACCGGATGCGCGATCAACATGCGATTGCGCGTCTTGCAGTGCTCGGTAAATGCCGACGCCGGAATGCCCGACGACGAACTGCCGATTGGAACGTTCCGCAGTGCGGCCCGGTCGAGTTCGGCATAAACGGCGGCCTTAACCGCGACCGTCTCGAACGCCGACTCTTGAATATAGTCTGCACCGGCCACGGCTTCGTCCAAAGCGGCGCACACCGAAATGCGCGCCAAAACCGTATCCGGAGGCTCATCGAGCAATTCGAACTTGGCAAGATCGGAAACGTTATCCGCGATCAACTTGAGGACGCCGGCCCGAACGCTGTCCGACGCATCGAAGATACGTACAGTCCATCCGGCGCGCGCGAATACGATGGCCCACCCGGCGCCGACCAGTCCGGCGCCGACCACTGCGGCACACGTTGCGGACCCGTTGCGCTCCATCGGCCCAACGCGCTCCGGTTACTCGGCCGCCTTGCGGTTGCCGTAGCGGCGCACGCGCAGGTCGGCTTGTTCCTTATGGCCCCAAAAGTTTTCGATGGCGCACAGCCGCGAGCAGTATTCGCCGACCATGGCCGAAGCCGCTTCGGTCACTTCCTGGTAGGTGCAGGTTTTCATGAATTTGCCGACCCACAAGCCGCCGGTGTAACGCGCGGCGCCGTTGGTGGGCAGCGTGTGATTGGTGCCGATCACCTTATCGCCGTAGGAGACATTGGTTTCCTTGCCGAGGAACAAAGCGCCGTAGTTGGTCATCTTTTCCAAGAAGTAGCGTGGCTTCTCGGTCAGCACTTCGACGTGCTCGGACGCAATCCGGTCGGCTTCGGCGACCATCTCGTCGACGGTATCGCACAGAATGATTTCTCCGAAGTCGCGCCAGGCTTGCCCGGCGATGTCGGCAGTCTTGAGAATTTTTAGCTGACGTTCGATTTCTTTTTCGGTCTCACGCGCGACGCGCTCGGACGTCGTCAGCAGCACCGCAGGCGACGTGGGGCCGTGTTCGGCTTGGCCCAGCAAGTCGGTCGCGCACATTTCACCGTCGGCGGTGTCGTCGGCGATCACCAGGATTTCGGTGGGACCGGCGAACAGGTCGATGCCGACGCGGCCGAACAATTGGCGCTTGGCTTCGGCGACGAAGGCGTTGCCGGGACCGACCAGCATGTCGACCGGCTTGATGGTCTCGGTCCCGAGCGCCATGGCCGCGACCGCCTGGATGCCGCCGAGCAGATAGATTTCATCGGCACCGGCCAGATGCATGGCGGCGATGGTCGCCGGATGCGGCTTGCCCTTGGTCGGCGGCGTACAGGCGATAACGCGCTTGCACCCGGCGACGCGGGCGGTCAGCACGCTCATGTGCGCCGAGGCGACCATGGGATAGCGCCCGCCGGGGATGTAGCAGCCGACATTATTCACGGGCACGTTTTTGTGGCCGAGCTTCACACCCGGCAGCGTCTCGACCTCGACATCCTTCAGCGCGGCTTTCTGGACTTCGGCAAAGCGGCGGATTTGCGCCTGGGCGAATTTGATATCGTCGATGACCTCTTTCGGGCACGCATCGACACAGGCCTTGATCTCGGCATCGGACATCCGGAACGACGGCGGATCGAAGCTGTCGAACTTCTTCGACAGATCACGGACAGCCGCATCACCGCGCTTGGCGACGTCGGCCAGAATGCCGGTGACGGTATCCTTGACCTTGGCGTCGTAGTCTTCCTTGGCGGCCGCGGCGGCGCCCTTTTTCAAGTATCGAGCCATACGTATCTCCTATGGGAACGCAAATGCCGGATTTCGCCTGTCATAGTGTTCTTGAGCGCGCCGGACCAGTACAGAATCGTGCCGGTTGATACCTAGCCACGACGCGAGCAAAAACCGGGGAAAGGTATCAAGCTATTGAAGACGGGCCCGAATTTCGTCGAGTTCGGGGAGGCTATCGAGTTTACCGATCGCCGCGAGTGTCGGGGCACCGGTGAAAACCCGGCCCGCCGCATCCCGCACACCGCCAACATCGACGGCTTCGACCTTTTCGATCACCTCTTGGATGGTCAACGGGCGGCCATAAACCACCAGTTGCCGGGCGCGCTGGCTGCAACGGTTCGAGGGGCTTTCGAGCGACATCAAAAGGCTCGACTTCAGCTGGGCCTTGGCGCGTTTGATCTCATCCGGGGAAATCGTATCGGCCGCACGGCGAATCTCGGCGCATAGCACCGGCACCAGTTGCGGCAAATCCTCCGGTCCGGTTCCGGCATAGATGGTCACCAAGCCGGTGTCGGCAAACGATTGGGTGGAGGAAAACACCGAGTAGGCGAGTCCGCGCTTTTCGCGGATTTCCTGGAACAGGCGCGAGGACAT
>JAGREB010000033.1 GCA_020446775.1 Paracoccaceae bacterium | reverse complement strand
GTGTAGTGCAGGTGGTGCGGGCCGGCCCAGATGTAAAGGAAGATCAGCGCCCAAAAGTGCACGATCGACAGCCGGTACGAATACACCGGGCGTTCGGCGCGCTTGGGCACGAAGTAATACATGATGCCCAGGAAGCCGGCGGTGAGGAAGAATCCGACGGCGTTGTGGCCGTACCACCATTGCGTCAACGCATCCTGCACACCGGCCCAAACGATGAGGCTCTTCGGGCTGAACACGGACACCGGAACGGTCAAGTTGTTGACCAAGTGCAGCATGGCGACCGTTACGATGAACGCGAGGAAAAACCAGTTCGCGACGTAAATGTGCGGTTCCTTGCGTTTGGTCAGCGTAACCAGGAACACGAGCAGATAGACCACCCAAACAATGGTCAGCCAAAGATCGGCATACCATTCGGGTTCGGCATACTCTTTGCTTTGCGTGATCCCCAGCAAATAACCGGTCGCCGCAATGACCAGGAACAACTGGTAACCCAACACGACGAACCACGGCGCGATATCGCCTGCCAGTCTGGTGCGGCAGGTGCGCTGGACGGTATAAAACGAGGTCGCTAACAGCACGTTGCCGCCGAACGCAAAAATCACCCCTGATGTATGCACCGGCCGCAGACGTCCGAAGTTGGTCCAGGGCAGGTCGAAATTGAGTTCAGGGAACGAGAGTTGAAGCGCAATTACGAGGCCCACCAGGAAACCGGCTAGGCCCCAGAAGACCGATGCGATCACGGCCGCCTTGATGACATCGTCATTGTATTCGGATTTGTCCCGCACCGCGCCGATAGGCGCGTCATTCCGCTTCGTGATGCGCCCCCCAAGAATGGTGGCGCCGGAAATGAACGCGGCGGCAAACACGAACGCATGAAAGCTCATGCCGGGATCGGCCGTGCGGCCACCCACGACCAAAGCAATAACGGTTCCGATTGCCAATGCAGCTATGGTCAGCCCGTCGAACAGATTCGACCGGCGATGCTCGGCGAGTTGCGCTTCCATGCTAAATAACCCCTGAATATCAATAGGTTAGAGATAAACTTCGAATCAATCCCCGACACAGGGAAACACCTAACAACCGGTTAGGGCAGCAGCCTTGATGTGGGTCAACAGGCGTTCAAGATGCATACCAGCCATACCAGTTTGCATGTCTTACCGTAGGCGGATGGCCGCGTTGAGAGAAGCCTTTTTGACACGGAATCGACGGTCGTTCTCGGCTTGCGCCGCTTATGGTCACATGCCCAAACTCGACCTTCGGGCGTGTTGGTTTGCCGCGTTGGGACAGCAAAGGTCAAATCATGAAAACCTATTTCGCCGTCATCGTCTCCATCGCCGTCCTCTGCGGATATCCAGCGGGGAGACTTGCACACGCACAGTTTGCCGAGCGCGAGCGACTTTTTCTGGCCGAGCCGTTTCGTGGGGTGACGACCGGCGGGGATATCGTGCCAGACTTATTCGCAATTGCATCGACGGGTGTGTCGACCGCGCCAGTCATAGATGCCGCGACCGCGTTTTTGGCGACGTTGTCGGACGTTCAGCGCGCACAGACCGTGTTTCCGGTCGACGACGACGAATGGCGTAAATGGGCGAATATCCATCGGTACGCCCGCCAGGGCATCGCTTTTAAAGACATGATAGACCGCCAGCAGGACGCCGCGATCGGCCTCATGCGCGCAAGCCTCAGTGCCAAAGGCCTCAAGATGTCGCGCGACATCATGCGCCTGAATGAGACGCTGGCCGAACTGACCGGCAAACGGGATGAATATGGTGAGGGGCTCTATTGGGTCACGGTTATGGGCGAGCCGTCGGCGACGCAACCATGGGGATGGCAACTCGACGGGCACCACCTCATCGTCAACTACTTCGTGCTGGGTGACCAAGTCGTCATGACGCCGACTTTCATGGGATCGGAACCGACAATCGCCGCGGCCGGAAAATACGCGGGTACGCGCATCCTCGACGCCGAAGCCGAGCGCGCTCTCGATTTCATCAACGGCCTCGACAATAACCAGCGCGCGATTGCCATTGTCGCCACCGAAAAAGAGGGCAACAACAATCAGACTGAGCTGTTCAAAGACAATGTCGTTATCCCGTATGCCGGCATCGCCGGGGACGCGCTCAACGACCATCAAAAGGGTGATTTAGTCGGCTTGATTTCGCTTTACGTCGGGAACATGGACGACGGTCACGCTCGCGTGAAAATGGACGAGATCAAGGGGCATCTCGGAGAGACCCATTTCGCGTGGGTTGGCGGAACTTCACCGGATAGCGTGTTTTATTATCGGATTCATAGCCCGGTCATCCTGATTGAGTTCGATCACCAGCTACCCGTCGCGCTTCCCGGTGAGCGCAAACCGGGACGCGAACATGTCCATACGGTCGTGCGGACTCCCAACGGCAACGATTACGGCAAGGATCTGTTGCGCCAGCACTATGATGCAAATCGAAACAATCCCGATCACCGTCACGAATAAACTGCATAAGCGATGTTACGATGCACGGCGTTCGCGCGACCGCGGTTAAACGCGCGGTAATTCCATCATCGCGCAAAGACCGCCCTCGGCGCGATTCTTGAGGACCAAATCGCCACCGTGGCTTTGCGCCACCGACCGTGCAATGGCGAGCCCCAATCCAACGCCGCCGGTTTCGCGATTGCGCGATTCTTCCAATCGGACGAACGGTTGGAACACGCGTTCAAGTTGGTCTTCCGGAATTCCGGGCCCGTCATCGAGGACCGAAATGCCGACCTTTTTTGCGTCGGCGGTCATTACGATGCGCGCTCGCTTGCCGTACTTCACCGCGTTCTCGGCCAGATTGCGGATCGCGCGTTTCAGGCTGTTGGGTCTGCACGGCATGGTGACGCCGCTTTGCACATTGCAGCCGACGTCGAGACCGATATCGGATAGGTCATCGCATACGCTTTCAGTCAGCGCGCTCAGATTCACGGCCCGCGTCGGCTCGCTGATCGAATCTTCTTTGGCCAGCGCGAGCGATGATTCGGCCAGCGATTGCATTTCGGCCAGGATCTCTAACATGCGCTCGCGATTTTCGTTGTCTTCGATCAGTTCGGCGCGGATGCGCATGGCCGTGATCGGTGTGCGTAAATCGTGACTGATTGCGCCGAGCATTTTCGTGCGGTTGGCGATGAAGCGTTTCAAGCGCTCGTTCATCGTATTAAACGCCGTAACTACGCGCTGAATTTCGCTGGCTCCCGCGGCTTTGATTGGCTCGATGTCTTCGCCGCGCCCAAGCCGGTCGGCTTTTTCGGCGATTGCGGCGAGTGGGCGGGTCGCGAATCCAACGGCGACGAGCACGAACACGACCATGGTCACGGCCGTGATGCCCGTTTGATAAATCATGCCTGCGAACCACGGCGGGCCGCCCAAATGGTATTGGCGTTCCGCGTTCAACCACTCGCCGGTCGGCAGCTGAATCGAAACCAGCCATCGCGTCATGCGCGCCGCGGGGAGGTCCGGTTCCCAATCCTCTCCGTTTGTCCATTGCGCAGACGCGTTCGCCTGGGCGCGTACCGGGGGTGGTCCATCGGCATTTGGTCGAGGGGGCCGGCCGCCGGGACCGCGCGGCGGTGGCGGCCTGCGTTCGAAGTCGCGCGGCGGCCGGGGCGCATCGGCGAAATTTCCGTTGGGCGGCCCAGGCCGCGGCGGCGGAGGCATCTGCAACAGCGACCCGTTGGGGATGAATTGCTCCGGCGGTGTAAACGGAAAATATTTTTGCATGAAGCTACGCGGGTCCGGGAATAGCCGGACCGAAACCGGGCGGGCGACACCGTCGATCATGCGGCGGGCTTCGAGCGGGAGAAGTTCGTCCGGTGGCGGATTCCCCCGAACGGTCGCCGGCCGGGACGACGTCCAATAGTTCACGCCACGTCCGCCAAATCGCGCCAGGTAGTTCGTGGATTCCAGGTATTTCGTGGATTCAGTGTCGGCCGACGCAATCGATATATCAACCAAACCCGAAAGTTCACGGAAGAATTCGCGATCGTCGGTCCGCGCTTCCTGGTCGATGCGAAAATCGACATACAGCGCGAGGCTGAGCGCTTGCGCGAGCAAGATCACACCCAGCAGGATCAGCGTCAGCCGGCCGGCGAGACTGGTGATCCAGGACCGGATCATACTTTCTTCACATCGGCGACGAAGGTGTAACCGCCGCCCCAAACGGTCTTGATCAACGTGGGGCTTTTCGCGTCGGGTTCGATTTTCCGCCGCAGGCGGCTGACCTGATTGTCGATGGTGCGGTCGAATACGTTCGCCGTTCGTCCATGGGCAAGGTCGAGAAGTTGATCACGGGTCAGAACGACTTTGGGATGCGAAAGGAACGCACGGAGCAGATGGAACTCGGCGGTGCTGATCGGCACAGCAACGCCGTCCGGCGAAAACAATTCGCGCTCGCCCAAGCGCAATTCCCAGCCGGAGAACGAATATCCGCCATCGGCCGGGTGATCGACGGCGGTTTGCGGTGTCGCTACGCGCCGAAGAACCGTCCGGATGCGGGCCAGCAATTCGCGCGGACTAAATGGCTTGGTGACGTAGTCGTCGGCGCC
>JAGREB010000380.1 GCA_020446775.1 Paracoccaceae bacterium | reverse complement strand
AAGAATGCTCGCCAAGGGAGGCACCGCACAGATGGCAGACGTCGAGCTGCTAAGCTACGAAGCATGCCCGTACGCGCAACGCACGCGAATGGCGCTGATCGAGAAAGACATTCCGTTCACGCTGACCGAAGTCGACCTCTACAACAAGCCGGACTGGTTCAAAGCTCTCTCGCCCTACGGCAAAGTTCCTTTGCTGAAACACAAAGGCGACATCGTTTACGAGAGCCGCATCATCAACGAGTACATCGAAGACGCATTTCCACAACGCCCGCTCATGCCGCGCGATCCGATACGCCGCGCCAAAGCGCGCATATGGATCGACTATTGCGACAGTTATTTGATGCCGGCCCTGCATAAATTAATCGCCGACCGGCGCGACCCGTCGAAGCAGGAAAAGAACCGCGCCGATATCGCCGAGCGATTCACGTTTATCGAGCACGAAGGTTTGCGCAAGTTGAGCGGCGGACCATATTGGCTGGGTGACGATATCAGCTTAGTCGATCTGCAATACATGCCGTTCATCGAGCGCTTCCCGTGTTACACCGAGTTGTGGGGCGCGGCGATCCCCGACGATTGCACGCGGTTGAAGGAATGGATTACGGCGATGGAGAAGCGTGACAGCCACAGGAAAACGGTGAGCACGCATGAGTATCACATGGTCAGATATCGCCGTTATGACCAAGCGGCATAGAGTGCAAGGGGCCTTCACGGCCCCTTGTTGCGTTTAGCGTACTGGAGAACAAAAAGCACCGAGCAAGACGAGCGTCAAACAAAGGGGGACGTTATGAGCAGTACAGCAGGTAACGCCAAAGGTACCCGATGCGTGGCCCTGTTAGGGCCCCAATCAAGTGGAAAAACGACGCTCGTCGAAAGCATGCTGTTGGCCTCGGGCACGATTACGAAACGCGGCCGCGTCACCGATGGAAATACGATTAGCGATACCGCCGCCGAAGCCCGCGCGCGGCAGATGTCAACCGAACTGACCCCGGTACGCTTCAGCTTCATGGACGACGATTGGATCGTGATCGACTGCCCGGGTGCCGTCGACCTGATCCACGAGTCTCACCAAGGCGCCATGATCGCCGACGCCGCCGTCGTCGTGGTCGATCCCGATCCGAACAAGATGCTGGCATTGGGACCGGTATTGCGGTTTCTCGACGAGCACAAAATCCCGCACATCTTGTTCATCAATAAGATGGATGTGATCCAAGGATCGGTCGGCGAATTGTTGACGGCCGCCCAAGCCCAATCTGGACGGCCGCTGGTGCTGCGCCATATCCCGATTATCGAAGGGCAAAATATCACCGGATACGTCGATCTCGTTTCCGAACGCGCCTACCATTACAAACTCGATCAACCGTCCGAACAGATCCCCTATGAAGACGCAGCGGACATCGATCCCGAAGCCGCACGCCGCGAGCTGTTGGAAAAACTTTCGGATTTCGACGATGCGCTGCTGGAGAAGCTGCTGGAAGATATCGTTCCTCCGAAGGACGAGGTTTACCAGCACCTCACCAAAGATTTTGCCGAAGACTTGATCGTTCCCGTGTTGATCGGCGCCGCAGAACATCAACACGGCGTAATTCGGCTGTTGAAGGAACTTCGCCATGAAGTTCCCGTCGCGGCGGAAACGGCCGACCGGCGCGAATTGCCGGCGGACGGATTCGTCGGCCAGATCTTCAAGACGACATATGCCGCGCACATCGGCAAGCTATCGATGATCCGGGTTTGGCGGGGAACGCTGAAAGACGGTGATTCGCTGGCCGGACACCGCGTCACCAACATGCAAGATGGCGCGGAGCCGAAAATGGGTAAGGCCAAGGTGACGTCGGTCAACGCCGGCGACGTTGCCGCCTTGAGCAAGGTCGAACTGGGACACGCCGGTGCCATCGTCACGGCGGAAGGGTCGACGGATCCGAAAGAATGGGCCGTTCCGCCGAGCCCCCTGGTCGGCACGGCAGTCTCCACGAAGGACCGCAAGGACGACGTCAAACTGAGCGATTCATTGCGCAAGATTTGCGAAGAGGACCCTTCCCTCTCGGTCGAAATGATCGCGGAAATGTCGGAACTTCAATTGCGCGGACAGGGCGATATCCACATTCAAATCGCGCTCGATCGTTTGAAGCGGAAATTCGACCTCGCCGTCGACACCCAGCGGCCCCAGGTCCCATACCGCGAGACGATTCGCAAAGGCACCACCGAACATTCCCGGTTCAAGCGTCAATCGGGCGGACACGGTCAATTCGCCGACATCAAGGTCGAGATCAAACCGTTGCCGCGCGGATCGGGCGTCCAGTTCAGCGATTCAATCGTCGGCGGCGTGGTTCCAAAAAACTTCATTCCCGCCGTGGAAGCGGGCGTGCACGACAACACCGCGCGCGGTCCGCTGGGTTTCCAAGTCGTCGACGTTTCGGTCAACCTGTTCGACGGGCAGTATCACAGTGTCGACAGCTCGGATCAGGCGTTTCGCACGGCCGGACGCATGGCCATGACCGACGGATTGCCGAAATGCGATCCCGTGCTTCTGGAGCCGATCTACGAAGTCAGCGTTTACGTCCCGACGGATTTCACATCGCGGGTGCAACGCGCCGTCACGCAGCACCGCGCACAAATTCTCGGCTTCGATACCCGCGAAGGCTGGAGAGGATGGGACGCCATCAAAGCCAATATTCCGGAATCCGAGATGCAGAACCTAATCACCGATATTCGATCCATTTCGCTCGGGATCGGCACGTTCGAAGCCAAATTCAGTCACTATCAGGAATTGGTCGGACGCGACGCCGATAAAGTGATCCAGACCCGCAAGCAGAATCTCGAGGCCCACGCTTAGCGAACCTGCCGGCCAAGGCCGATGAGCGAAGGTCCGAAATCGCTTATGCGCCAGATCAGAGCGTAGATGCCGCGCGGTGGACGCTGTTTCGGATCGGCCGTGTCACCCGCTCGATTCGCAGATCATGGCGCGCGCGAACTGACAATCGGCAAAAAGTGAACCGCGATTAAATAATTCCGTCGACGCCGGATAGGGTTGGATCATGCTCCGGCCGTCCAAGGACGGAGGCTCGGCATGGCCGAGTTCAATCAAGTTTACGCCCGCGCGGCCTACTACGACATCGTCTTCCGCCGCGACGTATCGCACGAAGTCGATTTCCTGCTCGCCGAGTACAAACGGTTGAACGGGCGCGATGCCGCTTCGATGCTCGAAATCGCGTGCGGGCCGGGATATCACGCACGTCAGTTCGCGCGCCGAGGCCTGGCGACGCACCGCCTCGATCTG
>JAGREB010000003.1 GCA_020446775.1 Paracoccaceae bacterium | reverse complement strand
GATTTCCGGATGCGCCTGATCGAAACACACCATGGTTCCTAACTTGCCGAGCGGCGTGTCGCAGACGGGGAACAAGAAGTCGTACCCATACGTGTCGAGATACTTCTTGTAGATCGTGCCAGGCGTCGTGTCGGGCAGCGAACCCCACACATCTGCGCATTGAATCTTGCGATAGCGGTGAATCAGATCACCGGAATCGTTGAGAATGAAGGCGGAATTGAACACGTATCCCGGCAGCTTGTCGTCGATTTCAAACGTCGATCCTGCGACATAGGTTTTGTGCTTAAGCGCGAACTCCGACAGCAATTCCATTTCCGGACCCGGGTACCGGATTGCCAAGCGCTGCAACGTTATCGGCGAGCGATAGCCATGACCGCCCTGCCCGGTCATGAAGAATTCAGACAACGCGACCAGACGGACGTTGGGGTTCGAAGCCGTGCGCGCCGGAAGCTCCAACGCACGCTGGATGTTCTCGGTGATCATCGCGCCGACATCGGACGTCTTTTGAATCATCTTTTTGACGGACTGAACCAACAGCACGTCATATTCGGTTTCCTTGCCTGTGCCCGCGGACGCTTTGATTTTCGCGACGCGGCGCTGAGCTTCCTTGGCCCATTCGGCGCGGTTCGTCGGCGCCGCCGACGGCTTCGGCTCGGCCGCGATCATTTTGCGATACCCTTCGGCATAGAGATTGGCGCGCAAGTGCAGCGCTTGGACCGAGAAGATCGCGGTTCGCTTGCGGCGCAGCTGGTCGATATAGACGTCGACCTTGAGAATATCCTCGCTGCTGCGATTGACGAGCTTTTGGCCGCTCCAGTCGGCAAAGCCGCTTGCGGCAGGCCGGTTGAGTTGCGTCTTCCCGTCACCACTATTCAACGCGGAGGCGGTTGCGATATACGCGCAATTCTCGAAAGCGCGAGCAACACGAGCGTTTTGGCGCGAAGTAAAACGCTCGTCGCTCACCTCGGCCGCTGGATTGAGAATCAATTCGGCACCTTTCCATACCAGCGCACGAGCGAGGTGCGGAAAAAGGATGTCTTCCCCGGGAAGAATTCCGATTTGCCCGATCGGGGTCATCGCCGATTGCATCTCGGCCGGCGACGCCAGCGCACACGTCTGATCGACCGCTAGGCCGTTGATCAATTCGGGCGAATGCTTGCGCACATTAAGAAGAATTTGACCGTCCGGGCCGATCAGGAAACCGACGATGAACGGTGCCTTTTCGGTCTTGTCCTTGACCAACGCCGCGCCAGCCACGTAAAGCGCGCGTTCGGCGACCAAATTACCAATTTCGAGAAGGAGCGCCTGCCGGTCAGGCGGCGCCACACCCGTTTCGGCGATCGGCAGCAATACGACGGGCTTGATCGGTTCACCGACTTCGTATCGCTCGGCGCTAGCCACAAAAACGTCGAGCTGCCCGCCGAGGCCCGCGACATCGTTCGAGTTCCAGGACTTTTGCGAGATCAACAACATGGCTCGTCTCCTTCCCGCACTTTCGGGACCTGTATCGAATATTGCCGCGCAGACATCAAAGTCGGCGGCAGGCATATTTCTTGGCAAGCCCGCCAAGTATAGAAAAATCACCTACCTTTAAGGAGAGTGCCGGGGGATGGCGGCGAACGCGAGTCACAAGTTGATCGCTGTGTGACTAATATTTGCATCGAATTTACCCCCGGACGGTACCCGCAAGCGGACATACCCAAAAAAGGCTCGCCAATGGCGCGAATCACACACTTTGAAACCGCCGAACGCGCACTCGAGGTTCCGCGCCCCCAATACCCACTGCGCATCGGAACTTTTCCGGCCACTGAACGCTGTGGAAAAATTGCGATATCAGGCAGTCGAGGTCAGCGGGGCGACGTGCTACGAAAGCGACCTGCGGCCGACCCTATGACGATACGCTCTGGGAATATTTCGACCGCAACGCTACCTTCGGAGAGCCTGGACATGAACGGGTCATGCGCCGGGGCACGGTCGAACACTACCGATATGGCGCCGGTTTGATTTTTCCGATGCCGGCCAAGCGAGAATTCGGGATTCGCGCAATTTCAGATTCAACGATGGATTTCGTTGACGACAAGTCAGGGAGATTACGATGTTCGCAAAACTGATGAAATCGGCGCTGAGCGCGACCGTGTTTTTGATGGCGCTCAACGCGCATCAAGGACAATCGGCTGAACCCGCGAAATCCGAGACCGATTTTATCAGCGGCGTCGTGACCGGCCCCTCGGGCCCCGAAGCCGGGGTATGGGTCATCGCGGAAACCAACGACCTCGCAACACCGTTCTCCAAGGTCGTCGTCACGGACGACGAAGGCCGTTACGTCCTGCCGCAATTGCCGAACGCGAACTACCAGATTTGGGTACGCGGCTATGGTTTGTCGGACAGCGAACCGGTTGACGGCACGCCGGGCCAAGTGGTCGACGTTAAAGTCGTGAACGCTCCGGATGCGCAGACTGCGGCGAGTATTTATCCGGCCAATTATTGGGGAGCGATGCTCGAGATTCCGGCCAAGAGCGAATTTCCAGGCACGGGCCCCAAGGGAAACGGGATCAGCCCCGCCTTCAAGACGCAGGACCATTGGTTGCTCAATCTCAAATCCCGATGCGCGTCCTGTCACCAGTTAGGATCGCAAATCACGCGAGAAGTCTTTCTCGACGATGCCGTTGAAGCCTGGACTCAAAAAATCAACATGGCACGCGATCCAGGCGATCAAACACTCAGTAATAGCGGCAACGATTATAAGAATACCATGAACAACGGCATGACATCGTTTGGACGTGAGCGCGCCCTCAAGATGTTCGCGGATTGGTCGGTGGCCATCGGAAACGGTGCCGTACCGTCACAGCCGCCGCGGCCCGAAGGACTGGAACGAAATGTCGTGCTGACAATGTGGGATTGGGGTTTGGAACGTGCAATCCACGACGAAGTAACGACGGACCAACGCAATCCAACCGTCAATGCCAACGGCCCGATCTACGGCGCCATCGGCCTTTTCAATGAAGACCCGAACTTTGGGGCGCTTTCCGTCCTAGATCCCGTTTCCAATGAAGCAAAATTGGTTCCGGCAAATCGATCGGATCCGAAATCTCAATTCGCACCGCCGTCCGGCATCGAATGGGCGTTGCATACACCCATGCTGGACCAAAAAGGCCGGGTGTGGACGACATCCGTGACGACCGAGTCAACGCCGAGCCCGATCGATTGCTACGATCCGGCCAACAAGTATGCGAAGTACTATCCGATCGAATCTCTACGCGCCAAAGCAGCCACGGCCACCGCGTCGGTCAGCATGTACGACCCCGCAACGGGCGTGGAACGACCGATCCCCGTGTGTTTCATGACGCACCATCTCAGATTCGCCTATGACCCGGACAACACGCTGTTTTTCAGCAGCATTCAAACACGGGAGACCATCGGCTGGCTGAATACGCGCGTCTACGATGAAACGCACGATTCCATGCAGGCCATGGGATGGTGTCCGCTCGTTTTGGATACCAGTGGCGACGGCAAGATCGACCCTGACCGCACCAAGTGGAAGCGTTTGACGGCCGACGTGAAAGGCGCATCCGAAGGTAAAGACGATGTCGCCGAGGTCGAAGATCGAAATGGAAATGCGCCGGATGAGAATGCCGACACGCAATACACGTTCGGCTCATATTCCATTTCCGTTTCGAAAGCGGATGGAAGCATCTGGTTCGGCGCCCCTAGCTCACCTCACCCGGGAGGAATTGGCCGCCTTAGTCTTGGAAAGAACCCGCCGGAAACATGCGTGACCGAATACTACCAGCCGCCCAAGAACGCCGATGGCACCGCCAACGTCTTTTTCGATCAGGGCATGGACCTGGACTCGAAAGGCGTTGCCTGGGCGGCCTTCTCCAGCGGCCATCTCGGAAAATTCGACCGGAGCAAATGCAAAGTTCTGAACGGGCCGACGGCCACAGGTCAACAATGCCCCGAAGGCTGGACCATCTACGAAACACCGGGTCCGAGATTCTCCGGCACCGAGATCAGCGGAGATTTTCACTATCTGATTTGGGTCGACATACATAATACCCTCGGACTGGGCGAAGACGTTCCCATCGTCGCGGGCACCAATTCGGACTCGCTGCTCGCGTTTTTGCCGGATCAGGAAAAGTGGGTCGTCATGCGCAGGCCCTATCCGCTTGGGTTTTATGCCCGCGGCCTTGACGGGCGAATTGACGATCCCGATGCCGGCTGGAAGGGACGGGCGGTTTGGAGCGCCGATGAAATGATACCGATATTCCAGCTCGAGACCGGGTTTGGGTCTTCGGGGAAGGTCGTGAAGTTCCAAATGCGCCCTAATCCGCTCGCACACTGACCTTTCAGCAGACGGACATACGAAACGTTCCGCGAAAACGGCCTTGTACGGTAAGAAACTTTGCCTCTGGTTATGCGGGCTCGCCTACCTCGCACTGTCGGCGCCGGACATGGGCGCGCGCGCGGATGGCGACGCGTTCTTCGAACCCCAAGAAATCCCCGGCAACCCGATATACGTGATGTTTGGCAGCGTGAAGGATGAACGCGGCAATTACCTTTCCAGCGCCAAGGTGACGGTGAACGTTGCGGAGCCGGTTCTCATTTACGATACCACGACAAACATACTGGGGAGATTCCGCACGGTAGACGTTGGCCGTGCGATTATCGAACTTGGTTACGATCTTGACCCAGCCCAGATCGACGTCTCCGTTTCCGCCGCCGGCTACGTACTTGAGCGTCGATTCAAGCGCAATTCACTGCGCCAGACGCAAGGCATCATTGAAATCGACTTTGTTATGGCCAGGGAAAAGTAACGCCCCGGTACGACCCGCGAACGAACCGCTCAGCCGCCGAAAACAATTGAAGCATTCCGCCGCCTTGGGCGGCGAGCGATTACGGCTATCGGACGAGGACCGACGGAATACTTAATCCGCAGCGAAACAGTAGAATAACGCTCCCGATGTTCCCTTGAGCATCTCTTCCTGATTGCAGCTTTTGGACCCGTGGATCGAGTTCCATTGCGGCCGGTTGTAGTGGCCGAATTGAACTGAGCCTTCGCCGTCGCTAGTCCAGTTTTTGCAGGTATGATCCCCATCATCGTCATAAGCCATGCCGGTCCACTGCGTTCCGGTCATGATGTCGTGCCAATTGTGATCGCCGGGGCGCGGCAGGTCGGGGGCGCTGTCATGCCCATTCACTTCCTTGCCCTGTTCCGTCAGCGCGGTTCTGAACGTAATGCGATTGCCAGCCCGCGCTTCTTCAAGCGTATCGCCATGAAGATGACTCAGATTTTGCGCGATGAGATCGCCTTTGACGTTGTACCAAGGGCCGGTTCCGATGCGTTCGCGGGCATTGACGACCGGGCCGCCGTGGACGGCTTGCGTCGACAAATACGCGCGCCACACCCTGTCGCCGGCGCCGACCGCTGCGGCGAGTTTCTGGCAGTGGGCGTCCGCACCTGCAATCCCGCCCAGGTTACCGCCCTTCCCCGAACCTGCACTGGTCACGAAAAAGCTGAAATTCGGGTCGGGTTTGGGTGCATCCGCGGCGATCGCCGCCCCCGAAACCGACATCGCCCCCATGAGAAGCAAAGCACGAACTGGCGTCATTGTTTCCCTCCCCCTGCTATTTGGCATCGACGGCGAAGCAGTAAAACAATCCGGCGCCACCGGTGGCGATCAAATCGTCTTGACTGCACCCGCGCGAGGGATGCGCTGAATTCCACGATGTGTTTGGTCCACCGGTTCGGTCGTGGTGGCCAAGCTGGGCGGAACCTTCCTTGTTGCTGGTCCAATTCTTACAGGTGTGGTCGCCCCGCTCAGTGGTATAGGCGCGTCCATCGGTGTGCGAACCTGTCAGGATATCGTGCTGCAACGGGCCGGGCGTGCCGACACTGTTGGGCCGGGTTCCCTTTTCCGTGAGTGCATGAAGGATGAAGATTCGATTGCCCCCGCGCGCCTGCTCGATCGTGTCGCCGTGCAACTCGCTGACCGTGCGGGCGATGAGCGCACCCTTGACGTTATACCAAGGGCCTGAACCGATCCGGTCGCGGGCGTTAACGGCTGGTTCGCGGCCCATCGCCGTCGTGCTGAGGTACGCACGCCACGTTGCCTCGCCGTAACCGGCGGCGGCGGCAAGTTGCTGGCAATGGGCATCGGCGCCGGACAGTCCGCCAAGGTTCGCGCCGTCGCCCATACCGACGCTGGTCACGAAAAAGCTGACGCGCTCTCCCGCCTTGATGTCCTGATCCAACGGAACGCCAAAATCGTGCAGTTGCTGTTGCGCAGACAGATCGAACGCGAACATCACTGCGGTCAAGAAAACCGGAATTCGCACCATGCACCCCTCCTCCGATCGATTCCCCGGAGATAGAATGCCGACAAAACACCCACTTGTAGATATGGAAATGACCGGACATGTCCGAGCGCGGTTCGGATAGGCGAAATTCATCCCGTCAAAATATTGATTTTATCGTTATATTTTAGATAGTTATAAGGAAAGCTGCCGTTTTTGGCCGCCGGTCATCGCGTGAGCAAGCCCTTATTTAGGCAAATGCCCCACACGCGATATGTTATTTTTGCGAAATCCAGAGCGTTTGCCCGAAACGGTAGCAACACGGGTGGCCGCGCTTTGAGACGCGATTGCGGGGGCAAACAAAATGACATTCCACCGCCACGGTTTGACGTTCTTTTCGTACGACAAACGAAAGGCCGTCTCCGCATTCGTCCTTGCGGCGACAGTGCTTGCAGGACCTGCCGACGTAAAGGCCGCGGATGAAACCGGCGAGACTCTCGGTTTCCTGGTGACGCAATTTGCGGTCGCAATTCACTATGGCGATTTTGACTCCGATTGCCCGGACGGCCTCACGCCAACGACGGATGAAGCATACCTACTGACTCAGTCCCCTGCCGAGCGCGCGCGACTATTGCTGCCGGAAAATGCACGTGAATTCGAACAGAAATGGAAGACCGATTTTACCACCGGTCCGAACGGCGAAGACATCTGCCGCAATCCGCGCTCGTTCCTGGACGACCCGCGTCATCCACTACATAAGTTGGTTCAAAGCAAAGTGTCCTACGGGATGAACCTGGACGGCGATTCCACCGGGGAAGCGAGCGCGTTTACGTGCAAACACGAGAATTTCACCGGCGTCAACGGAGAGGATGGCGTCGACAACCAGATGTATCGGATCATGGGTTGCGCGAAATCATGGCGCGGCGACGGCCCAAAGTTCGGCGGCAGCATGGCCGTGAAATATAACTCCTATATGAAAGATGGCCTTCATAATTTTCTGATCGAACTGAAAGGTGTAAACGATCGCCGCAACGATCCGGACGTTGAAGTCGGCATCTATTCGACCGAGAACAATCAGATGTTGAGCGCGAGCGGCGACCATATCCCCAATCAATCGTTCACCGTCACCAAGAACCCGCGCTGGCACAACATTGTACATGGCGCGATCGTCGACGGCGTGCTGACGACCGACATGCTTGAGGAACTGAACCTCGATTGGTTTTCGGCCCTCAACGGGCCGTTCGGGGCCGCCAATGAATATGCGTTCCGTCGTGCCCGCTTGCGCGTGGAATTGCTTGCCGACGGCACGCTGAAAGGAATTCTGGGAGGTTATTTGCCGATCGAGACCACGTCGGCGCAAGCCCGGAACGGCGGCAAAGGCGTAGCGACAAACGGCAATCGCGATTGCGCATCGGAGTATAAATCCATGGCCGTTTATGCGGACGGTTACCCCGACCCCGTTACGGGGCAATGCACGCATATTTCAATGGCCAACGACGTCGTGGCGATTCCGGCATTCGTCATCCACGGCGACGACGAACCGACGAAAACGGCCTCGGCAAAACAATAACGCCTGCGGAGCGGAGCAAACCGGAATGTCACGCCGCTGCATCATTCGGACCGCCGCTGCG
>JAGREB010000379.1 GCA_020446775.1 Paracoccaceae bacterium | reverse complement strand
CCCAGGCGATCGAGCGGTCGTTGGCGACCCCCATGATCAAGCCTTTTTTCCCCGCCATCAAATGACCGGTTTCCGACATCGCCGACTCGTCCTAATCCATGAAATCTAACGAGAATCTTCCGTGAACACCGACTTTGCGGCATCCTACACCAAACCGCTTCGGGAGCAAGGCACCGGCGATGTCCGAAACCACTTCAAAAACAAAGGATAAGTCGCGTTTGCGGACGCTGATGCGACCCGATTCATTCATCAGGTTCATGGCCACGCGGCTGTTCGAGGATCAGGTTACGCGCGTCGCGGCGTCATTGAGTTTCACGACGACCTTGGCTGTCGTTCCGGCGCTGGCGCTGGTCTTTGCCATGATCACCGCGTTTCCAGCATTCGAGAATGTCCGGTCCGGCGTGCAGGAAGCGATCTTCAATAACTTTCTGCCCTCGACCAGCATCAAGATGAGCGAACAGCTGGGGGATTTCGTTTCAGCGGCCGGCCGCGTCACGGCGTTCGGGGTGATCGGCTTGGCGGTCACGTCGATCTTGTTGTTGCTGACCATCGAATCCGCCTTCAACCGGATATTTCGCGTCAAGAAACCCAGGCCATTTCATCTGCGGATTTTGGTCTTGTGGGCCGTGATTACGGTGGGTCCGTTTCTCTTCGCCATCAGTTTTACAGCCTTTGGCGCGTTCGGGACGTCGATGCCGTGGCAGGACAAAATCGATCGCGGTGTGCGCGAAGCTTTGCTCGGGCAATTCGTCCCGTTGTTGTTTTCGTGGCTCGCGCTGACCTTCATTTACACAATTGTGCCGAATCGCCGGATTAGGTTTCGCGATGCGATGTACGGCGCGGCGTTTTCCGCCGTGATGTTCGCCGGTCTGCGCTACGGTTTCGCGCTGTATGTCGGGTACATGACGGATTATGAGGCCGTTTATGGCGCCGTTGCCGCACTCCCGGTTTTTCTAGTCTGGGTTTACCTGTGCTGGACCATGGTGCTGATCGGCGCCGGCATTACCGCGACCTTGCCGGAATGGAGGCACGTCAGGCTTGGCGGTTCGACGTCGACCGTCGATCAGGTGTCCTTTGCGCTCGACTTAATTGGCAAGCTCGCAGCCGCGCAACGTCGCGGTGGCGGTATGAGCATGGACCGCCTCGTGACGGCGCTGGCGATTCCCGACCTCGTCACCGGCGAATTGCTCGACGTGCTCAAATCGGGACGTTTTGTCGCCGTCACTGACGACGGTATATGGATCTTGAGCCGTGATCTCGACCGCACCCCTCTGGCGGATCTTTTGGAACTGTTCGGGTTGGGCCTGACCAAAGGCGGCGGTTCTGCGACCAGCGAACTTGGCCGCAAGCTGGCCGGCTACATCCAAAGGGCTGCCGAATCGGAGCGAACCATTCTCAGCGTTAGCCTTGCCAAGATCGTTTCGCTACCGGACGCGACTGACGCGGAGAAATCGGAAGCGGCGTCGAGTGAGGATTGATCGCCGCGGGCGAGGGGCGTTTGCAGTATATTCAAAAAAAATCGGGCGGCCTCGTCAGGCCGCCCGAAAGTCATAAGCAAGCGGGATTACCCTTCCACGATTTTCCACGAGCCATCCGGTTGCTGGCATGCAACGCCGTGAGCATCTTCGCGCTGGCCGCCGATTGTGACCTGAGTCTGGAACTCCCTGCAATACTCACCTGACATGCGGCGTCCATCGCGCACGGGTGTGATGGTACCGGAATTCCCGGAATCGGGGTTGTTCCAAACAATGGTTTCTCCGATGGGGGCCGCGTAGGCGCGCTGTTCGGCCTGCCGCGCCTTCATGCGGTCAACTTCGGTCATATTCTTGCCGATTTGGTTGCCGATCGCGGCGCCGACCATAGTGCCGACCGCTGTGGCGATGACTTTGCCGTCGCCTTTGCCGATCGACGATCCGGCCCAGGCGCCAGCGGCGCCGCCGAGGATGGTGCCCCAGGCTTCTTTGTCCGCCGTGCCATCCGCGGCGCAACCCGAAAGGGTCATAACCGCGGCCAGTCCGGCCACTGCAAAAGTTTTCAGAGTCGATTTGTTGTTCATGACACCCACCTTCTTCCAGAACTAAAAGTCCGGACTATTCGTCTGACACACCGCAACAACGACGCCACAAACAGCGAGGTTGCCAGACAATACAAACGGTTAATGTTGGCAAAATCAGGGCACCGAGATTGACTTCGTTGCACTCCCCCGGCCACTCTGTGGCGATTGAATTTCCTTAATTTGAGTGTCCATGAGCGCCATTACGAATTCCCCGCCGATTCCACTGCAGCAAAGCCCATTTTCTCTTTTCGATCAGTGGTTTAAGGAGGCGTCGACGACCGAGCCCGGCCTGCCTGAAGCGATGAGTTTGGCAACGGCAACGGCGGACGGGCGGCCGTCGGTACGGATGGTGCTGCTCAAGGACGCCGGACCGGACGGATTCGTTTTTTATACCAATACACAAAGCCGCAAGGGCGACGAACTGGCGGCAAATCCGTTTGCGGCATTGTGTCTCTATTGGAAGTCGGTGGGGCGTCAAATCAGGATCGAAGGCCGTGTCAGTCACGTGACGGAAACCGAAGCCGACGCGTATTTCGCGAGCCGCCCGCGAGTCAGCCAACTGGGCGCGTGGGCGTCGGACCAGTCGCGCGTATTATCGTCGCGCGATGTTCTGGTTGAACGTTTGCGCGAGATCGAAGGCAAATACCAAGGCACGGACGTCGCGCGGCCGCCGCATTGGAAAGGCTACCGCGTTGCCCCTGATGTGATCGAGTTTTGGCAAGACGTCGCCAACCGCTTGCACGACCGGCTTGTGTACCGCCGAAACGGCGACCAGTGGCAGGTGGAGCGCCTGTATCCATGAACGTATCGCACGCACATTCGCCGGAGCAGAAAAGTCCGCCGAATCAGGCGACGCTGATGCGGTGGGCGACGCGCGCGGCGCTCGGTAGTGCGCTGTTGCTGATCACGGCCAAGGCCATCGCTTACGCGATGACAAATTCCGTCTCCATTCTTTCAAGCCTCGCGGACTCGGCGCTCGACTTGATGGCTTCGACGGTGAATTTTATCGCCGTGCGCCATTCGCTTATGCCGGCGGACGATGCGCATACGTTCGGCCACGGAAAGGCCGAGCCATTGTCGGCGCTGGCCCAAAGCGCGTTCGTGGCAGGCGCCGCCGTTCTGTTGCTGGTGGAAAGCATCTCGCGCTTCGACTCCGCTCAGCCGCTTGAACGTGGCCAAGTCGGGATCGCGGTGATGGTTTTCTCAATGGTCGTTACGTTCGTGCTGGTCACGTTCCAACGCTATGTCGTGCGGGCGACCAACTCGACGGCCATCGGCGCCGACGCGCTGCACTACACCGGCGACATCTTGATGAATCTGAGCGTCATTGTCGCTCTGGTGTTGTCCACGAATTACGGAATCCCATGGGCCGACCCGGTTTTTGGCATTGGTATCGCCGCTTACCTGGTTTGGAACGCGTGGCGCATCGCGCAGCAAGCGATCGGCGATCTGATGGACAAGGAGTTGCCGCAAGAAGACCGCGAGAAAATCGACGCTCTTGCGCGCCTGCATCCCAAAGTTAAGAACGTCCACGAATTGCGGACGCGCAAATCGGGCATCTATACATTCATTCAATTCCACCTCGTTCTCGACAAGTCGTTGTCCCTCCTGGAAGCGCACCGGATCGCCGATGATGTCGAGAAATCGGTCATAGCGGAATTTCCGGGAGCGGATGTGATCATCCACGAAGACCCGGAAGGGGTCGCTGAATTTCACCGCCCGGTTGGCGCCGATTTCTGAGCTTTACGCGGGCAAATGCCTAGCAATGCTTTTCCTGTGGCATCCGGCTTGATACGATCAAGACAATACGTGCCGGACTATGAATTGGGTGGGACATGACGGGCGCGGTGTGCGACAGCATTCGGAATATTCTGGCCGTTGTGAGCGATCCGGTTTCGGGGCGTGCGGCACTTGAAACGGCCCTCAAAGTCGGGCGGCATCTTAACTGCCACGTCGATGCACTGCACGTGCGGTCCGATCCGGCAGCGGCGTTGCCCTTGGTTGGCGAAGCCATGTCTGGGGCGATGGTCGACGAAATGATGGGGGTCGCCGACAAAGAGGCCGGCCGGCGCGCCAACAAAACGCACGTCATGTACGAAGATTTTCTCGCAGCCAACGGCATTTCCGACAACGCGGGGCCGGCTGCACCGGCGACATCGTTTTCGATTTCCTGGATCGAGGCGTCTGGCGTCGAGGAACAGGTCGTGGCGCTCAGGGGGTGCCGTGCGGACGCGATCGTTGTTGCCCGGCCGACGCTCGAACACGAAACAGCGGCTTTGATGACATTGAACGCGGCGCTTATGCAAAGCGGCCGCGCGGTCATTGCTGCGCCGCCTTCGACCAGCACCACCGCGCCCCAATCGCCACCGTTTGCAAAGATATCGCTGTTTTGGAATGGCTCGACCGAGGCGACACGGGCCGTTCAGGCGGCGATGCCGTTTTTGGTGCGCGCCGAGCAGGTTACGGTGTTGAGAGTCGAAGAAGAGGAGTGGTACGCCGAAACCGACGACCTGGAAGCACACCTAACGTATCACGGCGTCAAGACGGTCGTCTCCAAGGTCCTGCCGCGCGAAGGGCGGACGGGGCGTTCGCTCCTGTTGGCCGCGGGTGAGTTCGACGCCGATATGATGGTCATGGGCGCGTATACCCGGTCGAAATTGCGCCAACTCATTCTCGGCAGCGTGACCGGGTATGTGATGGAACACGCCGTCCTGCCGGTTTTTCTCTGTCACTGAGATATCGTGCTCAACCGAATAAGCGCGGCTGCCGCCCCGTGTCGCTGGCTTGCGGCTCGGTCCACGCCAGTTTGCCGTTGAACGGCACAAGCAACGGTTTGACCTCGGCATAGGACCTGGCGCGGTCTAGCCATGCCGTCGTTGCGTCTTCACCGAGAATGACGGGCATCCGATGATGGATGTGCGCAATCGATGCAGCCGGTTCGCAGGTGACGATTGTGAAGCGTTCGCCGTCGGTCAGGCCGGCGAACGCAAATAGATCCTGATCGTCGCTCGCAATTCTGGTTTTGATCTTGGCTTTGCCGTCGCGGCGCCATTCGAAATAGGCAGACGCCGGCACGACGCAGCGGTTTTGAAGCAGCGGCTTGAATGTCGGTTTGCTGTCGAGCGTTTCGGCACGCGCGTGAATCAATGGTTGGGATTGCCACGATACGGCCAAGCCCCACGGAATGGCCTCGAGTCGACGCTCTTGAAGCACGATCGGCGCAATATTGGTTGGGCGGATTTCGTCAAATGCGAATTTGTGTGCAGACCATTGTCTCGTGACGGTCTCGGGTACACGCAAGCCAAAGCGTTCGATCATCCGCTCGGGCGGCGTATTGAGCTCGTACCTGGAACACATTTTCGGAGCGGCGGTGTGTCCGCGCAACCAAACGGGCGATTACGTCAGCTGGTGCGTTCGGAAGCCGGCGCCGCCGGATTGCGGTTCTTGCGCACGCGCAAGGTTAAAGCGATGTTTTGCAACAACACATCGTCGCCCGGGCTGAACGTCATGGCTTTGTAGTACTCGGCCAAGGCGCGATCGTATTGGCCGAGGAAGTAATAGATGTTGCCGCGGTTATTGTAGAACGACCACTGACGCGGCCGCAGGGAAATGGCTTTGTTGCACGCTTCGAGCGCTTCGTCGTAGCGGCTCAGGCCGGTCAAGCCGATGCAATAGTTGTTGTAGGCGGCCGGCAGATTGCCCGGCATCAACTCACCGGACTTCAGGGCATCTCTCGCCAATATCATGCCGCGGTCCCAATCTTTGCGGTCGAGCGCGTAGGCCGATTCATTGACCAGCCCATTGCCGCGCGAAAACATTTGGGCGCTTGCTGTTACGCAGGTCGCGAGCAGCACGATCGGGACCAACCATGAAATGGAGCGACGCGTCATATTGGCAGCCTCCCTTTGCGTGCAATTATAACACGATTCGCTACCCGGGGAACGCAGATCGGTCTGGCCGATCAAGGATTAGATGCGGCTTGCCATACCTAGAACTTCAAGGTAATCTATACCTAGAGATTCAAGGTAAGAGGCGCGAAATGACCCGCACGACCAATCCCAATTTTATGAACGGTGTCCCCGAGTTGCTGATCTTGCGCTTGCTGTCCGAGCGCGAAATGTACGGCTACGAATTGGTCCAAGCGATCGCGGAACAAACCCGGGAGATGATCGTATTGGGCGAGGGGGTCGTTTATCCGGTCCTTCACGCCTTGGAGCAGAACGGTTGTCTGAAGTCGCGGCGCAAAGCCGTAGCCGGGCGTACGCGCGTCTACTACGCCGTTACGGCTGCCGGCCAGCGCCGCCTCAAGGATTTGGTGTCGTCATGGCAAAGCATCACCAATGCTGTCGCCGAACTCGTAAAAGGAGTCAGTCATGTCCCGGCCTGATTTTGAATCGCTGTATGAAAAGTTGCTGCGTGGCGGCGTCGCACCGCGTCATGCACGGCGTTACGTCAAGGAACTGGGTGATCACTACGACGATCTGATCGCCGCGGCGGTGAAAACCGGCGCGACGCGTGCCGAGGCCGAAGCGCAGGCGCACGCGCGCTTAGGATCGGAGGAAGCGCTGGTCGAAACCGCGCTCGCGCGCCCGGAACTCAAGTCCTGGAGCGCGCGTTGGCCGTGGGCGGTGTATGGACCTGGTGCGGTGGCGGCCGCGTTCGTGATCTTCTTCGGGTACGTCATGGCTCTTGTCGCGGTTTTCGGAACGCTCA
>JAGREB010000378.1 GCA_020446775.1 Paracoccaceae bacterium | reverse complement strand
CGACCCGCCGCGGCGTTGTTTTTCACCAACTCGTCGAGACCCGGTTCGTAAATCGGGATTTCGCCGTTCTTGAGGCGCTCGATCTTGCCGGCGTCCTTATCGACGCAGACAACCTCAATGCCGAATTCGGAAAAGCACGCACCGGAGACGAGACCAACGTAACCGGTACCGATCATGGCAATGCGCATCGGGGAACTCTTTCAAAGTTGGATGTCAGGACGATTTTCGGGCGTCAGCGACCAAACGGTCGATAATCGGCAGCAGTCTCGCTTTCATCGACGCATCCGCTAGCCCGAATGCGATGTTTGCTTCGAGAAATCCGACGCGGCTACCGCAGTCGTAGCGTTTTCCCTCGAAGCGATAACCGTGAAACGGAACCGACGCGAGCGACCGATTGAGGGCATCGGTCAATTGAATTTCGCCGCCTGCCCCGGTCGTGCGCTTGTCGAGTTCCTTGAAGACGATCGGATCGAGCACGTACCGGCCGATAATCGCAAGTGTCGACGGCGCTTGATCCGGCGCGGGTTTTTCCACGAGCCCCTTGGCTTTCGACAGCCGGCCTTGCTCGGTGTCGATGTCCAGAATTCCGTAACGGTTGGTGGCTTCGCGCGGCACGTTCTCGACCGCGACGACATGGCCGCCGACTTTGGCATGCGCGTCGATGAGCTGTTTAAGACATGGCGTGTCAGACAACACCATATCGTCGGGGAGGATCACGGCGAACGGTTCGTCGCCGACGATTTTCCAGGCACACCATACCGCGTGCCCCAATCCCAGCGGTTCATGCTGCTTGACGATCTGAAGCGCGCCGGACGGCAGCGTCGTGTCCGTCACCAATTTGAGTTCTGCCGTCTTGTTTTTCTCCGCAAGCAGGCTTTCAAGAACCGGATGATGCGAGAAATGATTGGCGATGGCTTCCTTGCCGTCGGCCGTCACGAACACGAACCGTTCGATCCCCGCCGCGCGCGCTTCTTCGACTGCGTATTGCACAACCGGCCGGTCGATGACCGGGATCATTTCCTTGGGAATAACCTTGGTCGCCGGAAGAAATCGCGTCCCCAAGCCGGCAACGGGAAATACGGCGGTGCGCACGCGGGCTGACATCTGAATCCTATTGGTGGCAAACCAGCAAAAGTGGGTGTGTTCTGCCATGGCCGGGGCGGGTCCGCAACCGCGCAAGACCGGCGGAAAACGTCATTTTTTCAGCAATAAATCCTTGGCGGCGTTGACCTTCGCGGCCAGATAATCGCTCCCCCCTTTGTCCGGATGAAGCTGACCCATCAACCTGCGGTAGGCGGCGTTGATGTCGTCGTCGCTAGCGCCGTCGGCAAGGCCCAAAATTCGGCGCGCTTCGTCGGGCGTCATCGCCGAGGACGGCGGTCCAGACTGGTGTGCCCCGTCATTTCCACCTGGATCGGCGCGCCAATCCGGATGAGCACGATCCAAATACGATTCGACCAACGCCAACGAGTCCGGATCGGATTCGCACGCGTCGCGCAGATCCAGAATCTCCTTCTGCGACAAAGACGATAATCGCCGATTGGCGTAAGGCCCCGTTAAAACGTCGCCGTCCATGTCGCCACTATCGTGATCAAGCGTCATGCGGATGAATTTCGACTCAACCGTCGATTTTTTGGGTCCACCGGCGTGCGACCGTGACGCGCCGGACATGCCGCGGAACATGCCCCCGAACTGGCGCCCAACCTGAATCATGTTGAATACGCGCCATGCCCAGGCCGAAAGCCCCATCAGGCCGGCCATGGCGGCGGCGAAACGCCCGGTCAGAATCAAGATCGCGATCACCAGAATGCCGACCGTGATCCCGGTCCAGCGCAAAGTCCGTTTCACGTCCTCGGTCTTGGCCCGCGCATACCAACCGAGGAACGTCCACACGACGAAAAGAGCGGCAACACCCATCAAGAACGCTGGCAGCATGGCGGCCTTTCTCAGCGGTTGTTGGGATCGCTTAGTTGAGACGTCAGCTTCAGCATTTCGCCGCCGTCGCGTTGGCCGAGCGCTTGCAACGCCCTGCGCCCGCCCGCCGCATAGGCGGCGACACCGCGCAACAAGTCGCGAAGCTTCTGGGGGCTCGATGAATCGAACGTGGCGTAGGCGCCGCGCGAGAGGCGCGCAATCGATTTGAAAGTCGACGCGGCCGGCTCACCGCCACCCTCATGAAAAACGAACACCGGAACGCCAAGAACACCAAGTTCACCGGCTACGGCGGCGAGCCGGTCAGGCACTTCTTCGACGGCGTCGCCGATGAATACGACCGCGTTGACCTTCTTGCGTTTGGTTTCGACGACCGCGTGCTTAAGGACCCGTTCGATTTGGGTCTCGCCGGCCAGAAAGCTGACCCGTTGCATCGACGCGGTCATACGGTCGGCGTTCGCGGTCCACGGCAATGCGGCAAACTCGAGCATGCCGCGGTAGTAGGCAAGCTGAACGTCCAAACCACCCAATGCCACTGTTTCGCGAAACATGTCGCTTTGCAGAGCGATGGCCTGGCCCCAGGTCGGCCCGCGGCTTGCGGTCGCATCCATGGCGAAGATCAAGCGGCCACGGTTGGACGACACGGCCGGCACCTTTGCCGCTTGGTTCAAGAATGCGGCAACTGCGCTGCTTTGCGGTCTAACTGTTGGCGTGCGGTCGGCCATTTGGAATGACGAGATTTGCGATGGTTATGACATAAGCGCGATTTCAATCGATTTCTAGACCGCGCGTGGCGGCACTACACCCAACGCTGTCATAAGGTTCTCAAGCTCGCTGCGCGCGGCGAGGTGCGACATCGAAAGCCGGCCCTGCTCGGAGACCGCGGCCAAATCTTCCACCGTAAGGCCATCAAGGAACAATTCGCGATATATGACGCGTTCCCCGATTCCGTCGACCACGCGGCACCCGATGCGCTTGGATAGCTCCCGCACCAACCGGCCGACCAACCGCTTATTGCGGGCATCGAGCGACCCGACCCGATTTCGCACGACGACCCAGTCAACCGCACCGCCGTCGCGCCGCGCACGCAACTGCTTGGCCTTCCACACCCTTTCCGCATAGTGACTTGGGCGAACGATGGAAAGCTTCTCGGGGTCGACCAACGCGATCACATCGAAATCGATCAAGCTGTCGTTGATCGGCGTCACGATCGTATCCGCGTAGGCGTGCCCCCAGAGCGACAACGGCGTTTCGTGGCCGGGCGTATCGATAATGACAATGTCATCGTCGGCGGCGTGCGCCAGTACCTTGGTCAGTTCGGCTTCACCGCCGTCCTGGAAGGCTGCGGGCAGGATTGGTGTGTGACGTGGCATCGGCAGGGAGTACCCGGAGCGCCTAGCGAACGCCTCGCGATTGCGGACATAGCGGGTCAGTGTCCCCTGGGCCGCATCGAGATCGATAGTCGCCACGGACCGGCCCCGGACCATAAGGGCCGCGGCCACATGCATGGCCAAGGTCGATTTTCCGGTTCCGCCTTTTTCGTTACCGAAAACAATGACTTTTGGGCTGTGTTGGGGCATCGTGAGTTCCGTTTTGCGGGGCACCTTATGGCATTTCCAAGCGAACGGCCATCTAAGCGCGCGGTGACGAAAATGGTACGGCGGCGATGACCACACCGATCGAAAATGCGGATTGTCTCGTCATCGGCGCGGGCGTCGTCGGATTGGCTGTTGCACGAGCGTTGGCGCGCAAGGGGCGCGAGGTCTTGATCGTCGAGGCCGAGGAGGCTTTCGGCAGCATCACCAGCGCACGCAACAGCGAGGTCATCCATGCCGGAATTTTTTATACACACGGCAGCCTCAAGGAACGATTGTGCGTCGAAGGACGCGATAAACTTTATTCGTTCTGCCACGCCTACGGCGTGACCGCGAAGCAGACGACGAAGCTGGTCTTCGCCGCCACCGAGGCCGAAATCCCGGCGCTCAATAAATTGCAACAACATGCCGCCGGTAGTGGCGTGTACATGACGTATATGACAGGCGCCGAAGCCAAACGGCTTGAACCCGAATTGGCCTGCGCCGCCGCGTTGCACTCACCCCTGACCGGCATCGTCGACAGCCATGGTTTCATGCTGGCGATCTTGGGCGATGCCGAAGCCCACGGCGCATCGATCGCTTATTTGAGTCCGGTCACGGGCGGCAGCGCGGCCGACGACGGTGTAATCGTCAACGTCGGCGGTGAAAGCCCCCTCGCCCTGAAATGCCGCACGGTGGTGAATTGCGCGGGCCTCGGCGCTCAAGCCGTGAGCCGCGCCATCGAGGGCGTAAAAGCCGATACGATCCCGCCGCAGCATTTGGCCAAGGGCAACTATTTCTATCTATCGGGAAAGCCACCGTTCTCGCGGCTGATTTATCCGCTGCCCGGTTCCCACAGCTTGGGCATGCATTACACGCTCGATCTTTCCGGCCAGGGGCGGTTCGGACCCGATCTCGAGTGGGTCGAGGCCATCGATTACAACATCGATCCGGGCCGCGAGACCTCATTTTACACGGCGGTCCGGAAGTATTGGCCCGGGCTTCCCGACGGGGCCTTGCGACCCGGCTACAGCGGAATCCGCCCGAAAATCCAAGGCGAAGGCGACTCCGCCAAGGATTTCTTAATCCAAACCCCTGATATCACAGGCGTTAACGGTTATGTCGCCCTCTACGGCATAGAATCGCCCGGTTTGACCTCGAGCCTAGCGATCGCCGATTACGTTGCGGAGCGCGTTCCATAATGATGTCCCGATTCCCCATCTTCGGCGCGGCAGTTCTGCTCGGGTGCGCATTGGCGCTCCCCGCAGCGGCCCAACCCGCGCCCGAACCCGAGCCGGGTGCGTTGCTCGAAGGCGATCAAAACCTACCGCCGCCGCGCGCCAACGATGAAGTGCCGCAGCTGACCCCGGAAGCGGCCTCAGGCGAAATCAAACCGCTACCGCCGGAACTACCCGACCGGACCAAAGACCTGCTGGGCGACACGACGACCATTCTCGACATTCCGCTCGACAGAATTCCGAACTACCGCGACCGCATGCGGACAATGATCGAGGATCTTTCGAATTACGCGCGCGGCCGCACCCCCGGATTCACGTTGGTCACGTTCGGCGGGTTTGAACTGCTGCGTTGGAGTCAACGCGAGTACGATCTCGCCGAACTGAAGCGACCCGAGAATGCCACCGCGGCGGCCGACACAACGCCGCCGGCGGGTTATTTCATGCGGCAATATATGCAGAGCATCGACGGGTACATTCTCGACGGATTTTTCTGCGCGCCATTGCGCGTGCCCGCCGAAGACGTCGCCGCGATGCGCGAAGAAGCCTTGAAAGGCATGTCGGTCGACCATTGTCCGCCGGAACTCGTCGCCGACGCTTTCCGCTCGGCCGCCGGGTCCGGCATTGTCGCGCACGTGGACTCGGACATCGGCATGGACCCGGAACGCCAGTTCGGCCGAATTCCGGAAGCTCGCCCCGTGCCCGAAAACCCCAAGAGCGTCGAGCGCCTTGGCGATGCACGCAACATGCTAATCAACCTGAACACCCGCCCCTACGAGACCAAGGACGCCTGGCTCGCCGCCTTGGGTGAGACAAATCACGACGTCCTGGTCATCACCGGGTTTTTCAACGGCGACAAAGCACTCACCGCCGAAGAAGTGCGGCGTTTGAAATACAAGAAACTCGGCGCGCGCAGGTTGGTGTTGGCATGGCTCGATATCGGCTTTGCCAGTGACGACAAGTACTACTGGAAACGCGGCTGGGGCGTCGGCAACCCGACGTGGGTTACGGCCTTCGACCGCGCGTGGCCGGGCCATTATCAAGTCGAATTTTGGAATCCGGCGTGGAAATCCATCGTTGGCCAGACTTTCGCGGGCCTGATGGACCTGGGCTTCGACGGGATCGTGCTGGCCGGGGTCGACGGATACCGGCTCTGGGAATTCATGACGCCGATCAACTGACCGGCGTCATTAGTCCGGCACCTTACACCTCAGTATTTTTTGCTCGGTGATCGAGCCCAAAATCAGCTCATCTCCGTAGCGTACCGCAACGCTTCCGGCGGATAAATTGCGCCCGTCGCTGGCGTACTTAAGATCCGCGCGCCAGAATCCGCGGTCATTCAATGCAATGCGGTAGACCAACGACGGCGACGGATCGGCTGCGTCGAAGAAATGCCTGATCAAACTGAACGCGCTGGCGTGCGCGGTGACCCATGCGCCGCCGTCGGGCGCGATATCGATGTTGTCGGGCAAACCGTCGAGTTCGACAATTGCGGCAAGGCTGACATCGTTGGTGATTTTATCTCGACTGAACACCCGCACACGCTTTTGCTGAGTATCGGCCACGAATAAACGACCGCCGTCGGCGCTCACGGCGATACCTCCGGCCGAAGCGAGGTCTTCACGCAACGTGCGGAATTTCGCCCCATCGAAGTAGGTCAGCTTCGCGAAACCGGCACCGAACACCTGTTCCTGCATGCGCTGAAATCGAGATTCGGCTCCGGTATCGTTGGCAACGTAAAATTCTCGCGGACCGGTGGCGGCGAGGTCGTTGGGCGACACCAATCCGTCCCCGGTCACCGTTTCGATATGATCGAACAAGCCATCGTCGCCCATTTCGAAAATCTCGATCGCTTGACTTTTTCCCGGCCGGTGGCTGATGACAAACAGCGTCTGCTGCCCGTCGGGCGCCGTGTATAGCGACATCCCATGCGGCCTGAACGCTTCGGGATCTTCGGCCAGCGCGGGCCGAGGGCCGGAATCGACATCGTTCAAATCGATTTTTAGAACCGTCCCAAGCGACGGGCGCCCGCCGACTTTCGCGCGCCGGTCGAGCGCCGAGAGATAGGCGAGCCCTCGCGCACGGTCGACAACGATGTCCTCGGCACTCACGCCCTCAAGAGCAATCGCGGCACATGCTTCTGTCGCAAGATTTTGAACCGAATTGAATGCGCCCGTGCGGGCGAGAAAATAGACAGCCAAACACACCATCGCGACGAATAGCGCCGCGACGATTGCACCGAGCCATTTTAGAAATGCCGCCATTTCGGCGAAGTCTCGCCGCTGTACAGGAAGAACTATTTGGCGACTTTTTTGAGCGCCAACGTCAAGCCGGTCAGCAATTTGTGGCCGAGCGCGCCGCCGTCGCCTTCCATTTTTTGCTGAATGACGAGGCGCAGCGTTTCGACATGGATGCGGACCACATCGAGTTGGGCATCGCTCAAGTCATGCCCGGCCGATTCAATGAAACGGCACAGTTGGCTGCCGATGGTGGTCATCAAGGGAAATCCGAAGCTGCCCCCCTGACCTTTAATTTCAACCGCGATGTTATAAAGGGCTTCGACATGGGCGGCGCGATTGGCCTTATCCTTAACCGCGGCTTCGCAGGCGTCGTGCAACTTATTGAGGTCGGCGCCGACCCATTGCAAGTATGAGTCCTTCATGTCGCCCACCGATTTCTCGGCGGCGTCGATCATCGACATACTGACCGTCAGGGCGACACCAGCGTCGATTTGCTTCTTGCGGAGGCTTTTTGGCGGGGTGATGTACTTGACGGTGGTATCGGACATGTACGCTCGTGGTCTAGGGGCCGCAAATTCGACCGGCGGTAGTGTATCGCGATTAGTCGGTTCGCGAAACCAAAAGCGTGCGACGGCGAATCAGCGCGGAATTAGAGGAGAATCCAGGTCGCAAGGCCCAGAAAGCTGAAAAACCCGACCACGTCGGTCACAGTGGTCAGGAGAACACCTCCCGACGCGGCGGGATCGCCGCCGAATTTGTCGATCGCCAGCGGAATCAGAATACCCGAAAGCCCGGCCACGGTGTGGTTGATAAACATCGCCGCAGCGATGACCAACCCGAGGATCGGATCGTCGAACCACCATCCCGCCGCAACTCCGACAATCGCGGCAAACAGAATCCCGTGGATCATGCCGACGAACAGTTCCTTGCCGACAACCCGCAAGGCATTCGACCGGTCGATTTCGCGTGTCGCCAAAGCGCGCACGACCGTGGCCAAGGTTTGCGTACCGGCGTTACCGCCCATACCGGCGACAATCGGCATCAGCACAGCCAAAGCGGCCAATTTCGCGATTGAGTCCTCGTAGAGGCCGACCACCCACGAGGCCAAAAATGCGGTCAACAAATTGACCGCCAGCCACGGAAACCGCGAGTTGGCGGTCGAAATCACCGCGTTGTAGAGGGTCGATTCCTCGACGCTGGCGACACCGGCCATTTTCAGGATGTCTTCTTCGGCTTCTTCTTCGATAACGTCGACAACGTCGTCGATGGTGATCTGACCGACAAGCCGCCCGGATTTGTCGATCACCGGCGCCGAAACCAGGTTACGCTGCTTGAACAGGAAGGCGACATCTTCGCGATCCATTTCAA